>NZ_JCANUT010000095.1:0-6138 GCF_059569095.1 Propionivibrio pelophilus DSM 12018
GAATCGACGAATTACATCTGGAACATCCGTTTGCTGGTTCTCGCATGCTGCGAGACATGCTCAGGCTGGAAAAGATCGTGGTCGGCCGCAAACACATCGGCACGCTGATGAAGAAAATGGGCATTGAAGCGCTCTACCGCAAGGCCAACACCAGCCGGCGGAACCAGGCGCACCGGATCTACCCGTACCTCCTGCGTCACCTCACCATCGATCGCCCGAATCAGGTCTGGGCCATGGATACGACGTACATCCCGATGCAACGCGGATTCGTCTATCTGACGGCCGTTCTGGATTGGGCGACACGCCGTGTGCTGGCCTGGCGGCTGTCCAACACGTTGACGGCTGATCCGTGTGTCGAGGCGCTGGAGGAAGCCATTCTGAAGTACGGTGCGCCGGAAATCATGAACACCGATCAGGGCAGTCAATTTACCAGCACGGCTTTCATCAGCGTGCTTGAGCAGCACAAAATCCAGATCAGCATGGATGGAAAGGGCTGCTGGCGCGACAACGTCTTCGTCGAACGGTTGTGGAAATCCGTGAAGTATGAAGAGGTTTATCTGCACGGTTATGAAACCGTTTCCACCGCCCGACAGGCCCTGAACCGCTATTTCGATTTCTACAACCGCCGTCGCCCGCATTCAACGCTTGACGGAAAAACGCCCGACATGGCCTACTTCAACCTCACCAAGCCGCCGCTCGCCGCGGCGGCTTAAACCCCGGTAGAAATATCACTTATAAAAACCGAAATTCTGTCCAACTAACCGGGGCCACTCCTTTTTGTCCGATGGGTACTTCGTGCAATCTGACAAAGATCGCCTTGAGGAAAGTTTACGTCGATTTGACCAGTACCTCGTTAGCCTGATTCAAGAGCTTGAGTTCAATGGCCCGAAAGATTTGCCCTTGGAGTCAGGCGTTGAAGTTGTTACTGGCATCTCTGAACGAGACCAATTGGTATTGGTCGGTGAATTGATCGATGCCGGATTTCTCACAATTCACGACTTGCCTGGGGCAATACCGCTCTATGAACTATCGGATGACTTTGACTGGACGGGGCGTTTCCACTTTTTTCATCGAGCTAAAATGGTTTGGAGCACCTTATTCTCCAAGGCAAATCAACCTCCGCAGATCAGCCCGCAGGAGGATGACGATTTTAACGACTTTGATGAGGCGCTTCCGTCAGTTTTTGAGGAGCAGCGAGCTTTGAGAAGTGCTATGGCCGAGGAATCGCGCCGTTTGGCCCTGAAGGCCCCCTCTAACGCCAAGTCAAAAGTCTTCTCCGATGACTATAGCCACTTTGTGCTATCCAATCATGTAGTCGATGAAGCAAATGTACGCTTCATTGAATGGGTAATGGAATCCCCCTCTGGTCAGCGAGTGATCCCAGTCGAGAAACCCGGGAAATTTCTCGCGAGGGAACTAACAATTTTGCCGCAGCTAACAAGTAGGTTCCTTTCTGGCAATCCCGATAAGAGGTTTGCAAAAACATCTAGCGCTGGAGTCGATGGAGTTCGCTCAATTATGCTCAAACCGATCAATCAAAAATTTGTCGGGGATTTACCTTTAACCAAAGCTGCGCTGGAAAAATACAAGCTGCTGGAGACGGACAACGTGCTTGTTTGAATAGCGTGACTGTATCAGTCACCTTCTTTTGCGAACGGTGTAGGTCGTCGGATGGGGTATGTATACGGCACTGTTACACCGCCTATCTTGGTGCAAACCCGCTTCACCTTCGAAATCGTAGTGAACCATTGCTTGGTTATGAACTTGCCATCAGAATGTCTGGATATCTTGACAGTGCAGAATTCGGGTTGGTTATGGCAAGAAGAAGAAAACAGTCGCCATTAGAAGATCTGGTGGATTTGGCCGTATGTTTGCCATGGAAGGCTGGCGTAGTCCTCGCCGTCATCGCCTATGTGGCATTCCACTACATGGCTTCGTTGCCGCTAATTCCTGTGGCTACAGGTGATATGAAAAACCTCGGCCAATCTCTCGGTGGGAGCCTTGGTCGGCAAATGCTCGTCACCTTCTCCACATTTCTGCAATACCTCGTGCCGCTCGCGTTAGCAATTGGCTCCTGCGTGTCCTTTTTTCGGAGGCGTCGCCAGCAGGAGCTTCATAGTGATGTGGCAAGCAATCCGAGCAGAAATGCCCTTGAAAAAATGAGTTGGCAGGAATTTGAGGGGTTGGCTGCCGAAACATTCAGACGCCAAGGATATCGTGTGGTCGAGCGCGGCGGAAACGGGCCAGATGGCGGCGTTGATCTCGATCTCTACATGGGCAAGGACAAGTATTTGGTTCAGTGTAAGCAATGGAAGGTCAGCAAGGTTGGGGTTGCTACGGTTCGCGAATTGTATGGCGTTATGACTGCCGAGCACGCTGTGGGAGGCTTCGTCGTCGCCTCCGGCGAATTTACAGATGATGCCCGGAACTTTGCCGAAGGCCGATCCATCAAGCTGGTTGCAACTCAATCGCTGTTGCGCTTGATCAGCAATAACGCAGGGACGCCTTCGCTTTCTGAACCGAAAGAGGTTGCTGCTGTACCAGCCTGTCCCAAGTGCGGTGGTGTCATGGTTCAACGAACTGCCAAACAAGGCGCAACCGCTGGATCAAAATTTTGGGGGTGCGCAAGCTTCCCTAACTGTCGTGGCATCAGGAATTAATATGGTGCGCGACTGTTCCATTGCTGTTTTCTTGTTGCTACTTTGCCCCAGTGCATTTGCTCAATATCGATGCGTTGAAAACGGCAAGACGCTCCTCACAGATCGTCCCTGTGCGACTTCAACTATCGCTCCAGAACCTAAAGCAACCAACACCTTTGGTGATCCCAAGAATTCAGCCTACTCAACGACAACCGGGTCATGGCGTGGTCAGGTGCAGTTCATGGCAAAGTCAGGTACGGAAGTAGTTAATGAAGCCCACGCTGTCGCTCCGTTTGTGATTGAAATTGACCCTCAGGGGAAAGTGACCGGAAGCAGCACGGAAACGGGGTGTTCGTTCAAGGGCATTGCCAAGCCCGGCATGCTTGAGACAACCGAACTCGACGTGAGCTTTTCAAATTGTCGCTATGCTGGGTACAACCGGCAGATGACAGGTCGTTTGATTCTCAACGCAGCGAAGAGTTACGTTGATTTCAGCCTCATTGCTTTTGACATGATTAAACGCCCTGCGGGTTACTACGAAATAAAGGGAACTCTGCGACGCTAACAGCATTGAGGTCGTAAACCGCTCACTGCATCGTGGTAAGGGTTTGCGACTATTGCAACAAATAAATGTTTCTCAAAGGAATTGACATGCATCGACCGACTTGGATGGTTCGAGCCAATGCTGGCGGAAGTCTCGCTTCGGAATTTAAAGTAAGAAGCCTTGTTGCGATCGGTTGGCGTGAGGCCGGAAACGTCTTGTCCCTTCAAAGTCGCGAAGAGTTCGTCAAGCGCATGTGGGAGACCTATCCGGAAGAGTCCAAGGGCATGATTATCAATGCTTCTGGGCAAGTTTTTCGAATGGTTTGCGACATGAAGATAGGCGATCAGATTGTCACCTATGACAATGCCCGACGAATGTACTTGATCGGAAAAATCGTCGGTGAAGCCCAGTACGATGAAAGCTTGTTTGAAAAGGAATTTCCACTCTTCAGGAAAGTTGATTGGGTCAAGGAAATTTCTCGAGACGATCTGTCGCTGACCGCTAAGAACTCTCTCGGGTCGACTTTGACGCTTTTTAAGGTGCCATCCGAAACTGTTGCGGAAATCGAAGCCCTTATGCGCGGTATGCGTCCTCCGCCTGAAACTGATGAAGAACCCCTTGAAGAAAACCTTCTGCAGGACATTCAAGGTAAATCAAGAGAGTTCATTAAAGACAAGATCAGCCGTCTGGATTGGGATCAGATGCAGCAGATCACCGCTGGTCTACTGCGTTCAATGGGATATAAAACGCGTATTTCGCCTTCGGGTCCTGACAGAGGAAAAGATATTGTTGCTTCCCCCGATGGCTTTGGTTTTCAACAGCCAAGAATTATCGTCGAGGTAAAGCACCGAAAAGGCCAAATGGGTAGCCAGGAGGTTAGGAGTTTTCTGGCCGTGATTCGTCACGACGGTGATAAAGGGTTGTACGTCAGCACCGGAGGTTTTTCCAGAGAAGCCTACTACGAGGCTGAACGAGCAGCGCATCCCATAACGTTGATGGATCTTGATGGCCTGGTTGAAGCCATTCTGGAGCACTACGAGAATATGGATTTAGAAGCGCGAGTCTTACTGCCTCTGGTGCGCCTGTATTGGCCTGCTTGATGATGATAGATGTATCAAGGTCGGAGTTTTTGAGATGATTTTCGAAGACTGGATGCTCCACAAAGGGCTGTCGGTTTCGACAGCGCTGAAATACGATGGGGCCGTTAAGGGTGTGTTGTCTGAATGGGCAATGAACAACGGATTGGTTGATGGGCCGTTGACTGCGATCAATAGTCGGATTCAGTTCGATTCGATTGCTCAAGACATTCGCAAACTGCCGATATTCCTTGAGCGGAATGATACCGGCCATCACATGTACAGCAGTGCTTTGCTGAAGTACGCTGAATATCTATCTGAAGGTTTTGACAGCGATATCGAGTCGGATATTGATACGATTATTTCCGACTCAACCATTTCTTCGACCGAGAAAAGTAGCCTCGTCAAAGCACGGATCGGTCAAGGCACCTTCAGGCAGCGCCTGATCGGACTTTGGGGTGGTTGCTCTGTAACTGGCTTCAAGGATAGTAATTTGCTCGTCGCTTCGCATATCAAGCCTTGGCGGGCTTCGTCCAATACAGAGCGACTAGACAAGTTCAATGGGCTTCTGCTTATCCCAAACCTCGATAAAGCATTTGATGCTGGGCTTGTTACCTTTGAAGAGAATGGTGACATTCGAATTTCCCCCCAGTTGTCAGAGCCAGGAAAACTGAGCATTGAACCGGATTTGCGTGTTTCACTTAAGCCTGAAAATGAAACGTATATGAGGTTTCATCGGTTAGAAGTTTTTCGCGGCGTGTGAAGTTGTAGTTTGCTCAAAGCTCATAGATTAGCCGTTGCTGCCGCTAGAATCTGCTAAGCCTAAGCGAGTAGTGTTTGCTGTTGGAATACAATTGAAATATCCCTTACATGTTGACGCGCGCCGAATATTGACCATTTGAACGGAGTAATGCGCATTCAAAACTGACCAGGGTGATTAACCTCACTGCTCGTTTTTTGAGCAGGATTTAGGAGATGATCACCATGAAAGAGTTAGGAAGAGTACGGCGTTTGTTTTATCGGGATGGCGAATCGCTGTCCGAGATTTCGCGTAAGACGGGTTTCAGCCGAAACACCATCAAACGCTGGCTGAAGACAGCAGAAAGGAGTGGCCCCGGTTAGTTGGACAGAATTTCGGTTTTTATAAGTGATATTTCTACCGGGGTTTAAGCCGCCGCGGCGAGCGGCGGCTTGGTGAGGTTGAAGTAGGCCATGTCGGGCGTTTTTCCGTCAAGCGTTGAATGCGGGCGACGGCGGTTGTAGAAATCGAAATAGCGGTTCAGGGCCTGTCGGGCGGTGGAAACGGTTTCATAACCGTGCAGATAAACCTCTTCATACTTCACGGATTTCCACAACCGTTCGACGAAGACGTTGTCGCGCCAGCAGCCCTTTCCATCCATGCTGATCTGGATTTTGTGCTGCTCAAGCACGCTGATGAAAGCCGTGCTGGTAAATTGACTGCCCTGATCGGTGTTCATGATTTCCGGCGCACCGTACTTCAGAATGGCTTCCTCCAGCGCCTCGACACACGGATCAGCCGTCAACGTGTTGGACAGCCGCCAGGCCAGCACACGGCGTGTCGCCCAATCCAGAACGGCCGTCAGATAGACGAATCCGAGTTGCATCGGGATGTACGTCGTATCCATGGCCCAGACCTGATTCGGGCGATCGATGGTGAGGTGACGCAGGAGGTACGGGTAGATCCGGTGCGCCTGGTTCCGCCGGCTGGTGTTGGCCTTGCGGTAGAGCGCTTCAATGCCCATTTTCTTCATCAGCGTGCCGATGTGTTTGCGGCCGACCACGATCTTTTCCAGCCTGAGCATGTCTCGCAGCATGCGAGAACCAGCAAACGGATGTTCCAGATGTAATTCGTCGATTC
>NZ_JCANUT010000096.1:0-5866 GCF_059569095.1 Propionivibrio pelophilus DSM 12018
CTCATGCGCGACCCCATGCACGAACTGTACGGGCCGAACGAAACGTTCAAGCTCGGCGGCTCCAAGATTGTGCGCAAGGGCAAGGACGTCACCATCGCCACCTACGGCGACATGGTTTTCCAGTCCCTGATCGCCGCCGACGAACTGGCGAAGCAAGGGATCGACGCCGAAGTCATCGACTTCTACTCGCTGAAGCCTTGGGACCAGGCGACGCTGGGCGAATCGCTGAAGAAGACCGGCGCGCTGGTCGTTGCCGAGAACCACCAGAGGCGTAATGGCTTTGGCTACGAAGCGGCGGTGTGGGCTCTGCAGAACGCCCCGGTGCCGACCGAACTGATCGGTCTGGAAGACACCTTCGCCGAGAGCGGCGCCTACCTGAAGACGCTCGACAAGTTCGGGCTCTCCGCGCCAAAGATCGCCGAGAAGACGGCGCGGCTGGTCAGCAGGAAACGGTAAGCAAGAGCAGCAACGGTCCGGCGCGTTAACCCCGCGCGTCGGAATTCTCCACCTTCCGCCGGAGCCGTCGTGCTCGACGGAAGGTTTTTTTATGGTTTACGGTTTTCGACCCGCCGGCAGAGTGAGTTGCCGCACGTGGCGATTTGACGCGAGTCAGCCTACGGTGTGATGGTTTTGATTACGCGCGCGGGAACGCCGGCAATAACCACGTTGTCGCCAAAGCTTTTCGTGACGACGGCGCCGGAGGCGACCACGACGTTGTCGCCGAGCGTGACGCCGGGGTTGATCGTTGCATGACCACTGATCCAGCAGTTGTTGCCAATCGTGATCGGCTGGGCGGATTCCTTGCCGCTGTTCCGTTGTTTCGGGTCGAGCGGGTGGGTGGCCGTGTAAATGCCGACCTGCGGCCCGAGCATGCAGTTGTCGCCCAGTCGTACTTCCGCAACGTCGAGAATGACGCAGCCAAAATTGGCGTAGAAATTCTTGCCGAGATGGATATTCGATCCGTAATCGCAATGGAACGGAGGCTGGATCGTGATTTTCTTCCCGCTGGTGCCGAGCAGCTTGCGGAGCAGTTTCAGGCGCTTTCGTGGTTTCTTTTCGCTCGTCTCGTTCAGTCTCTGCGTGAGAATCCGTGCGCGCAGACGCAATTTCTTCAACTCCTTGTCGGCGGGGTCGTAGTCCTCGCCGGCGAGCATCTTTTCCTTTTCCGTCATTGGGATGGTCCTCCGATCGACTCACCGGGCAATGCTGCCCGATGGCAGCAGCGCAGTCCAGTGCGGAATTCGAACAGTTCGGAGGAGCAGAAAAAGATACGCCGCGCACTGGGCGCGGCGTATCGATGGGGGGGAGGGCGGAGAATCAGGCAGGCTGAGGGGTGCCGTTGACTGCGTAGTAGCTGCGGATGACCTGGCTGTCGTCGGCCAGTCCTTCGCCGCGGCCGGAGGCGGCCAGGAACATCTGGTGCGCGACGGCGGCGATCGGCAGGGCCGCTTTCTTTTCGCGGCCGGTATCCAGGACGATGCCGAGATCCTTGACGAAGATGTCGACCGCGCTGCTGACTTCCGGGTCGGCCTGCAGCATCCGTGGTCCGCGGTCCTTGAGCATCCAGCTCGACGCCGCCGAGCCGCCCATGATTTCCAGGAGGATGTCGAGGTTGACACCGACCTTCGCGGCCAGTGCGAAGGCCTCGGCGACGACGGCGATATGGACGCCGCACAGGAGCTGGTTGACGGCCTTGAAGGTCGCGCCCTGACCTGCCTTGTCGCCGACGTGGAAAATCCGTTGGCCCATGCCGTCGAACACCGGCTTGATCTCGTCGAAGACTGGCTTGGCGGTTGCGGCCATGATCGTCAGCGATCCGGCGGTCGCGCCGGCGGTGCCGCCGGAAACCGGCGCATCGACGAAGCGCTTGCCGGCGGCCTCGACTCGTTCGGCGATCTTTTCCACCGATCCCGGCGGGCAGGTGGCCATCAGGCAGACGATGGCGTTGGCGGGAAGCGCGTCGAGCGCTCCGGCACCGAACAGCACGGCTTCCGCCTGCGCTGCATTGACCACCATCAGCAACAGGATGTCGGCGCCGGTCGCTGCCTCCGCGGCCGTTGTGGCGGCCGTACCACCAGCCGCGCAGAAGGATTCGAGCGCCTTCGGGTTGGTGTCGCAGCCCTGGACGTTGAACCCTTTGCTGACGAGATTCTTTGCCATCGGCAATCCCATCGATCCGAGTCCGGCAAAGGCGATTTTCTTCATGATATCTAGCTCCGTTGTTATGCCAAAGTCATTGTCTGGGTGCGAGCTCCGGCCAGCCCGGGCAAACACCGTGGTGTTCGCCGGGTCAGGCGGGGAGTTCGCTCCCCGTTAGTACAGGGTGAATTGCGGGAAGTAGGAGATGGCCGCCAGTACCGAGAAGGCGACGGCGTAGTAGGGCCAGAGTTCGCGGACGATGGCGCCGACCGGCTCGCGGGAAATGGCCGCGGAGACGAACAGCGTGGTGCCGACCGGGGGCGAGAAAAGACCGATACTCAGGTTGACCGCCATCATGATGCCGAGCTGGATCGGGTCGAGACCGATCGCCTTGCCGATGGCGATGAAGGTCGGGCCGAGCAGCAGGATCGCCGCCGGCAGGTCGAGGAACATGCCGACCACCAGCATGATCAGGTTCATCATCAGGATGATCAGGGTCGGCGTCTTGAGCACGTCGAGCGCCCAGTTCGCCACGGCGTTCGGCACTGCTTCCACGGTAAGCACGTAGCCGACCAGGTTCGATGCGGCGATGACCAGCATGACGACCCCGGTGGTGATCGCCGTATGGACCAGCGCGTCGTAGATGCGCTTCATCGACAGGTCATGGTAGATCAGCGAACTGACGACGATGCCGTAGGCCACGGCGATGACGCTCACCTCGGTCGGCGTGGCGATGCCGGCACGCAGCAGGATGACGATGAAGGCAGGCATCGCCAGTGCCGGCAGGGCCGAGACGGTCGCCTGCATGATGTCGCGGAAGGTGACGTTCTGGGCCAGTCGCGGGAAATTGCGCAGGCGTCCGCTGAAGTAGCAGATCAGCATGAAGCCGCCGCAGAGCAAAATCCCTGGAACGATTCCGGCGAGAAACAGCGAGGCGATCGATTCGTTCGAAACCGCCGCGTAGAGGATCAGCGGAATCGAAGGCGGAATCAGTCCGGCGATGACCGAAGACGCGGCCGTGGTCGCCGCGCCGAAGGCCGGAGGGTAGCCTTCGCGCTTCTGCCACGGGATGAGCATCGAGCCGAGAGCCGAGGCTTCGGCCACCGCCGACCCTGAAACACCGCCGAAGATCGTTGATCCAACGACGGTGACCTGAGCGAGACCGCCAGGAAAGCGGCCGACGAGCGAGGTAGCGAAATTGATCAGCTTCGAGCCGAGGATGCCACCCATCATCAGGTTCCCCGAAAGGACGAAGAACGGGATGGCCAGCAGCGGGAAGCTCTGCGTCGGCTGGAAGATTTTCACGATTGCCGCCTCGGCGGGCATATTGCCCAGAGTGATCGCCGCGACGCCCGAGCTGATGGTCAGCGCATACCCGACGGGTAGCGCCAGAACCAGCAGCACGCCAAAAATTGCCATCATCAGTAAGGTCATACGTCCTCTTCCGAAACGTGCGCGCGAACGCTGTGCGGGTCTTTCGCCAGCAGCAGGTGCCAGATAGTCGTTATCGCGGTGATGCCGACCGCAACGAATCCGACGACCATCGCCAGGTACGCCCAGTAGGCGGACACGCCGGTCACCGGATACTCCTCGCTGCCGACAATCTCGAGCAACCCTTGACCGACGTAGGCCAGGTAGAAGAACGTCGTGGCGACAAGCACTTGCAGCAGGACCAGGAGCCCGCGGGTGGCGGTGTTGCCAAGGAACCCCAGGATCGCCGTCACCGCGATGTGCTGCCCGCGCTGGGCAGCGAGCACCACACCGCTCATGACCAGCCAGGGGAACAGCAGGTTGGGCAGCTCGGTCGGCCAGCCCAGCCCCTGGTTGGTCAGGTAGCGGACGATGACTTCGGCGATCAGGGATACGAACATGGAAACGAGTGCAGCCAGTGCGACAGTCACCGAAATCGAGACAATCGCCTTGTCAATCAATGAAGCAATCGATGCGCCCTGTTTTTTCATGTCCGTATCCTGAGGGTAGGTGGCAGTCTGTTGAACTGTCGAACCCATTACTTACTTGGCAGCTTCGGAAACGATCAGCTTGACGAGGTCCGGGAACTGCTTGGACCACTTGTCGTAGACGGGCTTGGTCTTGGCGACGAACGGTGCCTGGTCGACGTCGTTGAACTGGATGCCGGCGTCGGCCAGTTTCTTGCGCAGATCCTTGTCCGAATCAAGCGACATCTGGCGGTTGAGTTTGCCGGCTTCGGCCGCGGCTTCCAGGATGGCCTTCTGATCTTCCTTCGAGATCTTGTCCCAGACCTTCTTGCTGGCGAGGAGCGGTGTCGTTTCGTACTTGTGGCCGGTGAACGAGATGTACTTCTGCACCTCGTGCAGCTTCGACGAGTAGATGTTCATCAGCGGGTTTTCCTGGCCGTCCACCACGCCTTGTTGCAGGGCGATGTACAGCTCGGAGAAGGCCAGCGGCGTCGGGTTGGCGCCGAGTGCGGTGAAGATGTCGATGGTCATCGAGTCCGGCGGCGTGCGCAGCTTGAGTCCGGCCAGGTCTTCCGGCTTGGTGATCGGGCGCTTGCTGTTGCTGGTGTGGCGGATGCCGTTGTCCCAGAGGGCCAGAAGGACCAGACCCTTCTTCTGGGCCAGTTCATTGAGCTTCTGGCTGATCGGGCCATCGACGACCTTGTAGGCGTGCGGCAGGTCGCGGAAGAGGAAGGGCAGGCCGAGGACGTTGAATTCCGGCACGACGCCGGAGGTGGTGCCCTGCGAGCCCGCGGCGAAAGCCAGGGAACCGAGACGCATGTTGGTCAGCGACTCGACGTCGTCACCGTATTGCGCGCTGCCGCCGACTTCGACCTTGATGCGGCCGTTGGTCTTCTGGCCGACGAGTTCGGCGAACTTCAGCGAACCGACGGCTTTCGGGTTGCCCGGCGCGGCATTGTGTGAAAGCCGCAGAACCTGCTCGGCGGAAGCCGAGCCGGCGGCGGCAAAGGTCAGTCCGATGGTGACGGCGATCAAAAGCTTCTTCATGAATACCCTCCTTGAGTGTTGAGTTGCTGCTCTATCTGCTTCTACTGCGGGGAAAAAATCGTTGGTGTGTCAGAGGAAGAACGGTGCGAAGACGGGGCAGGCATCGGCAAACGTGCGCTTCTGCGGCCAGAATGTGAAGTGCCGCAAGCGATACGGAAGTCCGGAGTGAGTGTTGGTGCCATGTCTGTCCCCCAATTCTTGTTGCTGCACTTGTCTGCGTGAGCCGCGCTGCAGGATTCTTCGACCCGGTCGTGGCTCTTGCGCAAAACCCTCGTCTGTGTTTTTGTACCAGACCCCGTCGCATTGTTTCAGCGGGGCCCGTCGCTCGTTCGAGTCATTGTTCGATCACAGGACGAGGTCAGTGTAAAAAATCGCATAACCACTGAATAGCGACATTTATTTGTGTATCCATGAAATTATTAACCCGGCCCTTAAATAGGCTGTTTGCGGTATGATTTCCGCATGGAAAAGATTGATGCGCGCAAGCTGGGTTATGAGGGGCGAGATACGCTGCGGAAGATGGTGCTTCGACTGCGGAAGCAGTCGGGCCTGAGTGGCGTTGAACTGGCGAAGGTGGCAGGAGTTCATGTCCGGACGGTTCAGGCGTGGTTGCGAAAGGCACAGACCGCCGGCGAGGGTTCCCTGACAGAAAGGCTGCGTGGACGTCCCCCCGGCGCGTGCCGAAAACTGTCGATGGTGCAGGAAGTCTGGATTCGACAACGCATTGTGGGGGCGGTGCCCGC
>NZ_JCANUT010000097.1:0-5849 GCF_059569095.1 Propionivibrio pelophilus DSM 12018
CGCCCTGATCAAAGACGCCGGCAAGAAGAAGGTCTTCCTGATCCTCGACAACTTGCGTGTCCATCACAGCAAGCCGGTGAAAAAATGGGTGACCGAACACGCCGAGCAGATCGAACTGTTTTACCTGCCGAGCTACAGCCCGGAATTAAACCCCGAGGAACGATTGAATGCCGATCTCAAACAGGCGATGGGGTCAAAAGTCCCAGCCCGTACCAAAGCCAAACTCCGCTCCGCCGCGACCCAGCACATGACCGAACTTGAGCGTTCGCCTGAACGCATCAAGGCCTTCTTTCAGGACAAACAGGTTCGCTATGCCGCGTAAAAACTTATTCGGGCCTGATCAATAACAGCCTGCAGAGGGGCCTTTCTCAGGACCCCTTGCCGTATGTAATGCCCTTTTCCTGAATGACCTGTGACATTGACCATGATGCAAACAGGTCGGATTTTGATATCCGGCGCGTGGAAATCAATGCGCCTTAGGCAGTGGCTGGGCAGTCGGAATGCAGGCCTGCTCGACCTCAGCCTCGGCGCCCTTTAGCAGTTCGCCTCGGCGACGTATTTCGCCGCCCTGCTTGCGCACGGCCGCCAGGTAATGGTCGGCATTGAGGTTCATCGCCGTGAGCTGCTTCCACGACAGCGCACTGGCCATTGCGTCATACCAGGAATCGAACATGGCCCGGGCCGCTGCTTCGGTCTTGAACGCTGCGCCAAGGCCGCCAGCGAGATATTTCGCCCAGGGCGCATTGGATGCTACCTTCTTCCACTGGTCACGCTCGATGATCACGTCGAAGAGCATTTCCCCGGCCTCGCGCAGTTTCATGGCATCTCCTTGCAGGAGTGAGGTAGGGGAGTTGTCTGCGTCCTCGAAAACAAGCGGTGCATTGCCACCGAGAGAAAGGGCGGTTCCAATGCTCTCATACTGCTTGCCGAGTGCGGCGACGGCCGCTTTCTCGCTCTGGTTGAACTGCCGTGCTATGCGTATCGCATTGCGCTGTTCCGGGTCGACGCTCTCGGCCAGCAAATCGGCCAGTTTGCCGGCATTGTCGGCTAGATCCTTGATTGCCCCCTCGTTGATCGATTTCAGGCGACCAAGAGGTATCGCCAGCCAAAGGAACTGCCCCCGGTTTTTAGCCCGCTCGACCGCATCGCTCATGGTGCCTTCCCATTCAGCCCGCAGCCCCTGGTCGGCAGCGATCTGGCGGCTCAGGCGCTTGGAAACCTCGACCGCTTGATGCAGCGATTGGCGATAGGAATCGACGCGCTGACGAGCGAACTCGCACTGGCGGCTGCTCCAGTTGCTGCTGTCTGTGGGAGCGGGTATTCGCGGCCGCGGTTCGACGTCCTTGGCGTTGGCTGTGTAGTTCTGGTAATCGGACTTATATTTTGCCATTCGCCGGGCCACGTCATCGAATCGTCGCCTGCATTCTGCGACTTTTTCGTTGTTGCTTGCGGGGACTTTGGCGCAGTCGGCATTGAGCGCTTTTCGGTCCCGCTCGATCTCCGCCCGTCGTCCCTGTAGTTCAGCCGCCATGTCGGCCAGAGAGAGAGCGGCCCGCGCTCCGGCTGGCAACAAGAGTGCCAAGGCAAGCGCCAGGACGGGAAGCCGATGTTGGGTCACGGCAAGGACTCGTTGATTGTGAAGGTGAGGTGGTTCTCCTTGTTCAGGGCCACGTCCAGATCCTGCTTGAGCTTTGCCATGGCTTCGGATTCCGTGGCAGTTAGGGTGGATTTGGACTCCAGGCGCTGGAGGGATTCCTGCATTTCTTTCTTCTGTGCACGCAATTCCTGACGCTCCTGAATGAGGTTACGCATTTCCGGCGGGACCTTGTCTGGCGGGATCGGTTTTTCCTTGAGTTCCACCCGGCTGGGAGGCGGGGGAGGCGGAGGATTTGCCGGAGGCTGGCCGGCAATCGGCCCCCGGGTATCGAATCCGGACGAGGCCTGGTCGCGCCAATCCTCGATGTTGGCCGCAGGTTGAAGCGATTCTCCAGCCTTACTCTCCTGTCCGAAAAAAGCAGTTCCTCCGGGGCGCAGATCGGTAGAGGGGCGGGGGCTGTCGGGCAGAAGTTGCAGCCGGCCGGACAAGTCCTGCAATTGTTTTTCACGTGCCGCTTCCGCATCGGACTGGTCCTGCATCCGGCGTTGCTCTTCGGTAGCCTGTTGAGATGACACCTCCTCCTGCCGGGCACGGTCTCCCTCCATCTGCGTCTGCTTGATGCGCTGGACAGTGGCGGGGTTCGGGGTCGTCATGCTATCGAGAGTTTTCTGGAACTCCTGCAGAAATATTGCGTTGACACGGCTTCCTTTGCTGCGGCTGCCGGATGACGAAGAGGATGAAGAACGTACGTCGCCGGGGCAGGGCATGCCTGGATAGGGAACACAGACCGGGCCGGATGCCGCAGGAACCCCGCCCGCCATCGCATCCAACGGGAGGCACAGCATGACAGCGCTGGTTGCCGCGGCGAGAAGGGAGGTTCTTCTGCATGTCGTTCCGGCCATGCAATACCGCCGAGTCGTCGATGAGTCCATGTCACGCCACCCTTTTCCTACCGTGCCGGCCGCAGTTGCAGATTCAGGCGATCGGAGCCGCTGACCGTAACGGCGTCGCATACCTTATCGCAAAGCAGGCAACAGTTCGACGGAACGCCTGCCATGTTCACACAGTGATATCTCGTCTTGTAATGGGACCAGAGATATTCGAGGCTGATGCTTTTGGCGTCGGGTGCGAGGCGACCAGTCACGGGGTGCATCTGGGCAGGAATGGTGCAGTTGTGTTCGCCGCGACGAGAGCCTCCTTCGACGCTGCCCTTGATCACCTCATTTTCTTGCGTGAGTGAAAACGTCAGGCCCTTGTCCGAACGAATGTAAATTTTGTCGCCCTTAATCGAGACACTGTAGCCTTGGCCGCCACCGTCTTTCCAGCGACCTTCCATGCCCCGTATCTTGCCCTCTTCCTCTTGCGTGAGCTTGATTTCGTAAATTCTGTCCTGGGCGCTTTGGGCGCGCGGATCTGCTGGCATGGCATCGATGAAAAGCCGGAGGTTTTGTTCGGCGGCATCGTACTTCCCCCGTTCAGCCTGAATCTGGCCAAGGTTGTAGTACCCCTCCGCCCACCACGGAGCGTGCTGCAGGGCAGCTGCCACCTCGTTCTCGATGAGCGACATGTCCCGTCCCTTCTTCAGCAGGAAGGAACTGCGCACCAGATGTTCGCGTGCCTTCTCGGGCAGGGCGGGAGCCTGCGGCAGCGATGCGGCATAACGGACGATTTTTTGGCGCAACTCACGCTCGGGTGTGCCGCCGATATCCATGGCCTTGACGATGGCTGCCGTATAGAGCGCCAGCGCATCAGTCGAGCGTCCATTTTGCGCTGCCTGATCGGCTGCCGCCACATCACCGCTCAATGCTTGTGCCATCCGGAATTCGATCAACGACGCCACTCCCATCCGCTTTTGCGCGAGATCAGGGTCAAGCGGTGCGTCCGAGCGGCCAGCAGGAGGAAGCCCGCGCCGTTTGGCTATCGAAGCCAAACGAGCCTGATCCACGGCCGTGCCGGCATTGCCTGTGGCCGGCGCTCCCTTGGTGCGGGCGATGTCCAGGGCGGAGGCTCCGTCCCGGTTTCTGAGTCCGACATCGACGCCTTGCTCCAGAAAGAATTTCGCCATCTGGGCATTGCCAGATCTGGCGGCCAGATGCAACCCCGAATCGCCGTTTGTGCTGACAGCAAGGGGATCGGCGCCGAGCGCGGCGAGCATCCTCGCCAGGCTAATATCTTTTGCGAGCAGCAATGCGGTTTCTCCAGCCTTGTTTTGGGCCTTGGGTGAGGCGCCATTCTTGAGCAGGACTTCCGCAAGTGGCCGATCGCCATGAACCGCAGCCAGTAGCAGGGCGGTATTCCCCGCTGCATCTGCATTTTCGAGGCGTGCTTCAGCCGCCACGAGGAGTCGGGCTACATCGCCGTGTTTGTTGACTATGGCCAGCATCAATGGCGTCTGTCCCGATGCCGTGGCGAGGTTGATGTCGGCTTTGTTGCTCAGCAATTTTCGTATAACCGTTTCCTGGCCAGAGCACGCGGCAGCCTGCAATGGAGTCAGGATATTGTGCCCCGGACATCTTGGAGAACTGGTTTCGAATAGCGCAGGTATGTTGATTTCCTCACTGCTGGACTTCAGGAAATCATCGATGGCCGCCGCATCTCCTTCCAAAGCGGCCTGCGTTACCCTGCTAGGCGAGGTGACGCAGGCGCCAAGCGCAAGTGACAGCGCGGCAATATAGCCAGCCACAAAAATACGATACCCCAAAGAATCAGCGCGGCTTTTCATGTGCCAAACCTTTCTTTTTAGTGCATGAGCCTAAAGTGCAAGGATAACCACGGCCTTCGCGTGGCTCGGAATATCTCGGAGAATCAGCGTGCGTTTGGCGTGTACTACTGTGTCATTGGATCGGCCGCAGTGAGGGCAAAGACGCGAGATTGCCTTGGGTGTCGCCAGAACGTGATACCCGGACTCGGTTTCCTTGAAGTCGATGACATCCAGCCCGGCCAAGTTGAGGATATTGACCGGCACAGCGCTTGGCTCACCGAGTTATGCGGCCGCAGGCTGCTTTGATGGACGAATCAGGCTCTCGGCGGGAATGCCGAATTTCTCATGCAGACGCCATATCATATTGAGCGTCAGAGGGCGTTTCCGGGCGAGAATTTCATAAACACGATTGAGGCGACCGATTGCGGGCACCAAGTCCCTTGGCGTCAGCCCGGACTGTTCCATGCGGAACTTGATAGCTTCCACCGGATCGGGCAAGTCGATAGGGAAGTACTTCGCCTCATAGGCTTCGACCAAGGTCAGTAGCACCTCGAACCGATCCCCGTCCTGGGTTCCGGGTTCGGGTTCGTTGTCGAAATACGCCGATACCTCGCGCAGGGCCGCCTTGTAATCGGCATCGGTATGAATCGGTCGGATGTCCATGTTAGCCCTCCACTTCGACGGTTTCAGCATCAATCAGGTCGTACTCGGCATGTGTGCCGATGAATTTCACGTAGACGGCCTGGTAGCGATACGCAACCGAGAGCACCAGGCGATAGTCATTGCCCTTGAGATTGAAGACAACCCGGCGATCCTTGAGGATACTAGCGTTTCGGTACTGTGCCTTAATCTCCGCAGGCTGGTTCCAGGTAGCCTTCTTTGCCTCATCAACCCACGATTTCAACTGTTGCTCGGCATCCGGGTTGGACTCCCAGAAAGCTCGTAGGTAGCTGACAGCAACAATTCGCATGAGCAAATTATAGTCCCGCAATGGGACTTGATGCAACAAGAGTCCCTGCCAATTGGCAGACCAATCACTCTGCGGTGCAAAGGTGTGCGGCATCAAAAATAACGCCGAGAGGAAGGCCCGCGATCGACCCTTTGCGGAAATTGCCCATTTGGGAAAGCGGTCTTTCCGCCCACCTTTGGCCTCGCCACAAAAAGCTGTTTCCAGAGAATCCGAACCGGGCTTGTTCAACAACCGGTTCATGTCGCGGCTCGCTTCGCGATCACGACATAATGAGGTAGGCTGAAAAAAGTGGAGTCCAACGTTTCGTAAAATGTGAGGAACGGAGGACAAGGATGGAACGACTACCGAAAGGGATCTACACGCTGGAATTTCGGGCGGAAGCGGTGAAGCTGGTGGAAGCGGAAGGGCTGTCGGTGGATGCGGCAGCGAAGCGCTTGTCGGTGCCAAAGAGCAGTCTTGGCAATTGGGTGCGGGCGTCGCGTACAGGCAACCTGGCGAAGGTTGGGCAAGGCCAGAGGGTGCCGACGGAAACGGAAATTGAACTGGCGCGACTGCGCAAGGAATTGGCGGAAGTGAAACTG
>NZ_JCANUT010000098.1:0-5608 GCF_059569095.1 Propionivibrio pelophilus DSM 12018
GCTTCGTTCCACACACAGGTCGGATATACGGTCGCAGTCGCACCCATTTGCCCTATCTCAACTCGCTCTTGCAAAACGGGAGGAGTCCATATACGGAATCCAGAAAAATCAACGAACTGGACCCCGGCCTTCGCCGGGGTGGCGACCATTTCAGCGTTTCCGTAACATGGTTGGTTGTCGAATCCTCTTCCCTTTTTCCGGTCTAATTTTTCAGCCGATAGCCGGTGCGCAACATCCACGTCGCAATGCCGACGAAAACGGCGAGGAACACGCCGGTCATCACCAGACTGATCCAGACGGGAACGTCGGCAACGCCGTAGAAACTCCAGCGGAAGGCGCTGATCAGGTACACCACCGGATTGAACAAAGTGACGGCCTGCCAGAACGGCGGCAGCATGTGAATCGAGTAGAAGCTGCCGCCGAGGAAGGTGAGCGGCGTGACGATCAGCAGCGGCACCAGTTGCAGCTTCTCGAAGTTGTCGGCCCAGACGCCGATGACGAAGCCGAGCAGGCTGAAGGTGATGGCGGTAAGCAGGAAAAAGAAGACCATCCACAGCGGGTGGTCGATGCGCAACGGGACGAACAGCGCCGCCGTGGCGAGGATGATGCCGCCGAGAATCAGCGACTTGGTCGCCGCCGCGCCGACGTAGCTCAGCACGACCTCGAAATGCGAAACCGGCGCCGAGAGCAGTTCGTAGATCGTGCGGTTGAACTTCGGGAAGAAGATACCGAACGAGGCGTTGGAGATGCTGTGCGTGAGCAGCGAAAGCATGATCAGCCCCGGCACGATGAACGCACCGTAACTGATTCCCTCGATCTGGTCGATGCGCGAGCCGATGGCCGCGCCGAAAACGACGAAGTAGAGCGAGGTGGAAATCACCGGCGAGATGATGCTTTGCAGGACGGTGCGCCGGGTCCGCGCCATTTCGAAGCGATAGATGGCGAGGACGGCGGGGAGATTGAAACCGGTCATGCCTCTTCCTTTACCAGACTGACGAAGATGTCTTCCAGCGAGCGCTGGCTCGTCTGCAGGTCGTGGAAGCGGATGCCGGCTTGGCGGATGTCTTCCAGCAAGGGGACGATGCCGGTTTCCTCGTCGCGGGATTCGTAGGTGTAGATCAATTGGCGGCCGTCGGGCGAGAGTTCCAGCACGTGGCCTTCCAGCCCCGCCGGCAGAGTTTCGAGCGGCGGTTCGAGTTGCAGGGTCAGCTGCTTCTTGCCGAGCTTGCGCATCAGCTCGGCCTTTTCCTCGACGAGGATGATCTCGCCCTTGTTGATCACCGCCACGCGGTCGGCCATCTCCTCGGCCTCCTCGATGTAGTGCGTGGTGAGGATGACAGTCACGCCCGAATCGCGCAGACGACGCACCAGTTGCCACATGTCGCGGCGAAGGCTGACGTCGACGCCGGCCGTCGGTTCGTCGAGGAACAGGATCTGCGGTTCGTGCGACAACGCCTTGGCGATCAGCAGGCGGCGCTTCATCCCACCGGAGAGACTGATGATCGGATTGTCGCGCTTGTCCCACAGCGACAGGTCGCGCAGGATTTTTTCGATCAGGGCCGGGTTCGGTGTCTTGCCGAACAGCCCGCGGCTGAAGGCGACGGTACCGCGTACCGACTCGAAAGCGTCGGTGGTCAGTTCCTGCGGCACGAGGCCGATCAACTCGCGCGAGGCGCGGTAATCGGCGACGATGTCGTGGCCGCCGACCGTCACGCAACCTTCACTGCCGGTGACGATGCCGCAGACGATGCTGATCAGCGTCGTCTTGCCTGCACCGTTGGGGCCGAGCAGGGCGAAGATTTCGCCGGGGCGAATGTCGAGGTTGACGCTTTTCAGCGCCCGGAAGCCGGATGCGTAGGTCTTGGAGAGGTTTTCGATGCGGATGATGGGAGACATGGTGGGGAAGATAGCACGGCGGCGGTGCTACATGCCCCGCCTGCTTCTACGACCGCAACGGCTCGCCGAGGTTCTTTTCCAGGATCGCCTGCACCTTCTGCTTGTCGGCATCGGTCAGCGGCTTGAACGGTCCCCGGCACTGCCCGCAGTCGATTCCGCGCAGTTCCATGGCGTACTTGACGGCGTTGAACACGCCGACCTCGACCAGCGTTTCGATGATCTCGTTGGCCTCGCGCTGCAACCGGAACGCTTCGGTGTTGCGACCGGCGTGGAACGCGTCGCGCAGGGCAATGAACTTGCGGGCCATGAAGTTGACCGTGCTGCCGATCATCCCGGTGGCGCCCATCGACAAGCCGGAGAGGAAGGCCTCGTCGTAACCGTTCAGCGCGACCAGGTTCGGGTTGTGCGCGAGGATGCGCTCGAGTTCGTACATGTTGGTGTTGGTGTGCTTGAGCGCGACCACCTGCGGATGCTTGAACAGTTCGCGCGCGCCGCCCTGCGTCATGTTGATGCCGGTGAAGGCCGGAATGTTGTAGACCACCAGCGGCATCTCGCTGGCCGCGATCAGGTCGCGGTAGTAGCCGATGATTTCCTCGGTGGTGTATTTGAAGTAGATCGGCGGCACGGAGGAGATGGCGTCAGCCCCGTTCGCGCCGGCATGGCGCGACAGGCGGATGGCCGCGTCGGTGCCGCCCGCGCCGGTATGGACGATGACCTTGACCTTGCCGTCGGCGCGCCGCAGCACGGTTTCGGCGATTTTCATCCGCTCCTCTTCGGTGAGCAGGAAGGATTCGGCCGTCGAGCCGCCGACGTAGAGGCCGTCGACGCCCTGGGCAATTTCGTAGTCGACGAGGTGTTCGAGCCCCGCGTAATTGACCGCTCCGTCGGCCAGCATCGGGGTCGGCAGGGCGGGATAGATGCCACGCAAGTCTTTCATTGTTTTTTCTCCGGTGATTACCAGCTGGTCCAGCCGCCGTCGACGACGAGGTTGGACCCGGTCATGTAGCGCGAGGCGTCCGAGGCGAGGAACACCACGGCGCCGTTGAATTCGTCTTCCTGCGCCATGCGGCCGATCGGCATGCGCGCGCAGTAGTTGGCCTGGAACTCGGCATCCTGCGTTTCGCGCCAGACGCCGGACGGCGTGAGGATGTTGACCCGCACGCCCTTGCGGCCCCAGTAGGTGGCGAGGTAGCGCGTGAAGTTGTACAGCCCGGATTTCGAGGCGCAGTAGGCGACCGGCTTGATGAACGGGCGGCCGGTTTTCTTCTCCTTGTAGGCGTAGATGTCCTGTACCGGCGAGAGCATCCCGTAGATCGAGCCGATGTTGACGACCGAGCCGCGCCCGGCCTTGGCCATGGCGCCGCCGACGACCTGGCAGCACAGGAAGGTGCCGGTCATGTTGATCTCCAGCACTTCCTTCCACACTTCCTCGGGGAAGTCCTCGAACGGGCCGGAGACTTCCGGCGGGGCGCTCGGCTGGGTGTCGATGCCGGCGTTGTTGATCAGCACGTGCGGGACGCCCCATTTCGCTTCGACCTGCGCCAGTCCGGCCTGGATCGAGGACTTGTCGGTGATGTCGACAGGGCAGAACAGCACGCGGCCGGAATCGACCGGGAAACGCTCGCGCAGCGTCGCCTCGTCCGGAATGCGGCGGTTGAAAACGGCGACCTTCGCGCCCCGGTCGATGAACTCCAGCGCGAACTGGCGGCCGATCTGGCCGAGCGCGCCGGTGATGACGATCACCCGGTCGGCGACGTCGAAAACATCCTTGCGATTCATGCGTTTCCTTTCATTGCATCAAGAGATTGGGCAACCAGACGATCAGGCCCGGGAAGAACACGGAGGCGATCAGTACGAGTGCCAGCGGGGCGACCCAGGGGAGCGTGGTGTGGGACAGCTTTTCGACGCTGAGCTTGCCGACCTGCGCGATCGTGAACAGGCACATGCCGAATGGCGGGGTGATCTGGCCGATCATCAGGTTCAGCACCATGATCACGCCGAAGTGCACGAGGTCGATGCCCAGTTGATTGACGATAGGGAGGAAGACCGGAAGCATCATGATCAGGATCGCGCCCGGTTCCATGATCATGCCGAGGATCAGCAGCACGACGTTGATGATCAGCAGCACCACCCACGGTGTGGTCGAAATGCCGAGGATGAAGCTGGCGATGACCTTGGTGATGCCGAGGTTGGTCAGGATGAACGAGAACAGCGTCGCGGTACCGATGATGAACACCACGTTGGCAGTCGTCGCCGCGGTGTTTTCCAGCGCCTTGACGATTGAGCGCAGCCCCATCGCCCGGTACACCAGGCCGCCGACGATCAGCGCATAGACGACGGCGACGGCCGAGGCTTCGGTCGGGGTGAACCAGCCGGTGACGAAGCCGCTGAGGATGATCACCGGGGTCATCAACGGGATGAAGGCGCGGGAAAATTCAACCGCGATGCGGCGCAGCGAAAAGGTGTCTTTCGGATAGCCGCGACGCAGCGAGATGATCAGCGCGTAAATCATCAGTGCCATGGCCATCAACAATCCCGGAACCATGCCGCCAATGAACAGCTTGCCGATCGATACGCTGGCGATGCCGCCGTAGATGACCATCGGGATGCTCGGCGGAAATATCGGGCCGATGGTGGATGACGCAGCGGTGACGGCGCCCGAGAAGTAGTCGTCGTAGCCCGCTTCGCGCATGGCCTTCATCTCGACCGTGCCCAGCCCGCCGGCATCGGCGATGGCCGAGCCGGACATGCCGGAGAAGATCACGCTGGCGAGGATGTTGGCGTGTGCAAGGCCGCCGGGGATCCAGCCGACGGCCGCCTTGGCGAAGTTGAAGATGCGGTCGGTGATCTGGCCGACGTTCATCAGTTCGCCGGCGAGGATGAACAGCGGTATGGCGACGAAGGTGAAGGAGTCGATCCCGGTGACCATCTTCTGCGCAACGACGATGATCGGGAAATCGTTGATCAGCAGCGTGACCAGCGCGCTGAGGCCGATGGAGACGGCGACCGGGACGCCGATCAGGATCAGGCCGAAGAAGACGGCGAAGAGCGTCAGCATGGCGTTCCCTTCCCGGCGGAGTCGCCCTTGAGCGAGAGCAACAGGGTGGCGAGGGTCTGGACAATCAGCAGCACCCCGGCGATGACCACCGGCAGGTACAGCCAGACGAGGCTGACCGGCATGGTCGGGAAGACCTGCGGTTGCGCGAACGGGATTACCTGGATGCCGGCGATGACCATGACAGCGTAGAGCACCAGTGCGGCGAGCCGCTGGACGGTGTGCAGAACGGTGCGGGCAAGGCCGGGAAGGCGTTTTTCCAGCAGTTCGAAACGGATCAGCCGTTCCTCGCCGTTGATGAATACCAGCCCGAGGAATGTTATCCAGACAAAGAAGATGCGGTTGATGTCGATGATGGTGTCGAACGAATGACCGAAGAAATTTCGGATGAAGACCGAAGCGGCAATCGACAGGCACATGAAGGCGAGGGCGATCACCAGAATCATGCGGACGGCAGCGGAGATGCCGCTTTTCAGGTGGAGCAGGAAATGCATGCGGACAATCCTTGAAATCGAAGTGCATACAAATCCGTCACACCGGCGCAAGCCGGTGTCCAGAGCAACGTTCTGGATTCCGTATATGGACTCCTCCCGTTTTGCAAGAGCGAGTTGAGATAGGGCAAATGGGTGCGACTGCGACCGTATATCCGACCTGTGT
>NZ_JCANUT010000099.1:0-5552 GCF_059569095.1 Propionivibrio pelophilus DSM 12018
AGATCACGCTCCAGTTTCACTTCCGCCAATTCCTTGCGCAGTCGCGCCAGTTCAATTTCCGTTTCCGTCGGCACCCTCTGGCCTTGCCCAACCTTCGCCAGGTTGCCTGTACGCGACGCCCGCACCCAATTGCCAAGACTGCTCTTTGGCACCGACAAGCGCTTCGCTGCCGCATCCACCGACAGCCCTTCCGCTTCCACCAGCTTCACCGCTTCCGCCCGAAATTCCAGCGTGTAGATCCCTTTCGGTAGTCGTTCCATCCTTGTCCTCCGTTCCTCACATTTTACGAAACGTTGGACTCCACTTTTTTCAGCCTACCTCAATTCGCGCCGAGCACCTCATCGCCGTACGCGATGCGAAGTAGCCCAATCCGGACCGGCCAGACATCAGACCCTTGAACAGAAACAACGCCTGAAGGAACACTTATGAAAATCACGTACGACAGCACCGAGGATGTGCTCTGCGTCAGGTTCTCCGACGCGCCAGTCGCCAAAGACGTCTCCTACGACTGGAATGTCAGCGTGGGTTACGATGCCGGCGGCCAACTTGCCGGCATGACGATCCTCGATTTGTCCAGCGTCCTTCACCGGAACACCGAAAAGGACGAGACAACGCTGGTTCTGACCGAACGAGAATCACGCCGACTGCTTGAACTGATGGAATCGCCTCCACCGCGATCGGAACACTTTCTGGCGGCAATCGCGCGGTACCGTGAATGGCTACGTGACAACGAGCCGTCCGTCGGTGTCGACACCTGCGCCTGGATGGCACATCAGGTGAGCCTGCTGCGGAGTGGAGCGCTTAACGAAGCGCAAAGAGACATTCTGGCCACTTTCTTTGAGGAGCAGGTCGCGACAAAGCGTCAGGAGATCGAAACACTGCTGCGCCGACTGCTCGTGGATTGGTGGATACTTGATCTTCGGACGACCGACGCGGGCGTGGTACAGCGAATGGAAGCATTCCAGGCACGATTTCGTGAGGCACTGCAGGCCTCTCCATCGCTTAGAGAACACGTTACGGCCCGTCTTGAGGCCGTCTGGCGCGAAGCCAGAACGGCACTCAAGCATTCACCGTCGATCAGTGAACACGATGCGCAGGAACCGCCCGAGACGTGCCCCTACGCCCTTGAGAACGTGTTGGCCGAAGCGATCCTGCAAGGAGCCATGGAACCACCTGACAGCGAATCCCTTTTAGTCAAAGTGTCTACGTGCATTTCGCATATCACCCCTGTCGGTGGAAACATCTTCCTCGACCTCGGATTTCCGCCCGACGAAGCGGAGCGGTTGAAAGAGGAAAGCGATCGACGCATGTCTGGCGAGAACGGTAACGTCGAGTAAATTTTTCACAATTAACCGCAGGTCGGCAGCCAAGCGACGTACTTAAATCAAAACCAAGTCTACTCATGAGCAAGCGTCTGATTTCCCGTTCGTTGCCACCTGCGCCGGCGTTTGATCCAGGCAAGGAATTCCCGAAGGACGTCGAGCGTCTGATTGTCGTTGCCACGAACGGTGGCTATGCCGTATCGCCGCAAGATGCTGCGGAGTTGTTGCGACGGCATGCGGAAGTTCGGGCTGACGAAATGGACCGGCCAGAGCCTCCTGACGGATACGCAACCTGGCTGGACTATGCGGTAGAGACGATGGATGCCCGCTCCCAAGAAATCGAGGGTCTTTTTTTCGACAAACAGGCATAGAGATAATCGATGCGCGAAGTGATTCGCGCAGAACTCGCGGCGTTAGGTCGGAAAGCTGGCGAACTATAGTTGCCTTGCCGTGGAGAGGGTGTTTTGAAAAAACGTCACTTAGCTCTTTCGGGTGACCGTGTCTCTGGCGTCCAGCCAGCTGCGTAGGTCTTTTGATCGGCCATTGCCGTCGTTCAGTCCTTCCAACCTGAATGGCGGCTTCCGACGGCTGAGCAGACTTAGCAGTGGCTACAGAACTCGGGGCGATTCAACCGAAGCGTGTGGAGGGCACCGTACGCTCCACGCTATCGTCCTCCCTGCGCGGCGTGCCAAGCCTAGTGTTTAGCGGAATCACGCCTGCCCAGACCGGCCAGACCAAATCCTCTTCGTCGTCCTTTACTCCACTGTCACGCACCTTGGCTGATGCCTCGGCTAGCGGGATCCGCAGTACGCTGGTGGCGTTCAGTTCCTTGTCGCTAATTGGACGTAGCGTGTCCCACCGCCCGGGATAAAGACCTTCGATGAGTGCTCGCAGGCTGCGCTGTTTCTCTGCCGGATCGGCCACCAGCTCGAACTGGCCGTAGATCACCACCGAACGGTAGTTCATCGAGTGGTGCATGGCCGAGCGGGCTAGTACCAGGCCATCGGTCAGCGCGATGGTGATGCAGGCTTCTCCATCAGTCAGTGCCTTGAGCATGCGCGATGCCTTAGCACCGTGGATGTACAAGTGTTCTCCTTCGCGCCAATGGATGGTGGGGATGGCGTGCACCGCGCCGTCGATCTGGAAGGCAACGCAACAGATGACTGCCGCGTCGACGATTGCGTTGATAACCTCGGCGTCGTAGTGCGCGCGGTCCGGCATGCGGCGGACGCGGGTGCGTGGAGAGGGGGCGATAGAGAGAGGCATGATGGCTGATCTCCAGAACGTGTAGGAGTCTGCACTCTACGAAGATCGTGGTACCTTTGGCAGTGCCATAAAATAAATCATTCGTGGAGCCACGATGGAACTGGACTGGCTGCTCGCCCCGCCTTTGCCGGAAACCATGCCGCGACAGCGCGTGCTCTATCACCGCTTGCGCGATGCCATCTTGTCCGGCCATCTTGTGTCAGGTACGCGCTTGCCCGCCAGTCGTGGCTTGGCTGTTTCGCTGAAGATCTCACGCAACACCGTACTGTTTGCCTATGAACAGCTTATCGCCGAGGGTTGCCTACTGGCGGATCGCCAAGGCACACGTGTGGCGCCGCTGCACGTACGGCCCATTGTTCGACCAAACAGTGAGGACGCGCCCTCTGCGCAGCTACAACTCTCCGTCCGCGCTGCGATTGCGCTGCAGCCTGAACCAACGCGAGAATCAGCTGCGCTTCCATTTGCACCTGGCGCACTAGACTTCGGCGCATTTCCTTTCCGTAGTTGGCGTGCATGTCTAGAGCGCGCTTGGCGTGATGCGGGGTGGCGTCAACTTGGCTATGCTGCACGCGGCGGTGACCCCGCATTGCGTGAGTCAATCGCTGGCCACCTCACTACCGTCCGTGGTTTGCCGGTAGATGCAGCGCAAATCGTGATTACGAGCGGGACACAAGCAGCCCTCGATCTCTGTGCTCGGCTATTGGCTGACTATGGCGATACCATTTGGGTCGAGAATCCTGGCTATTTCGCCGCCCGCGTCGCATGTGGTCTAGCCGGGCTACGCGTGCATGACGTGCCCGTCGATAGCGAGGGGCTCGCTCCCAGCGAAGAGGACTGGTGCAGGTATCCGCCTCGTCTCATCATGATCACGCCATCGCACCAGTACCCTACTGGCCACGTCATGTCCCTGCCGCGACGCCTTGCGCTAATCGAGCATGCACGCAGTTCTGGCGCCTGGATTATTGAGGACGACTACGACAGCGAATTTCGCCGCGTCGGTTCAGCCCCGCCCGCGCTATTCGGCCTGCAGCCCGATGCCCCTGTCGTTTACGTCGGTACTTTCAGCAAGACCCTATATCCGGGACTACGCCTCGGCTATCTCGTTCTGCCTCATGCAATCGCAGCCAATTTCGCACGCGCTGCAGCTCAAGCCACACGTGCCGGACAGGGCATCGAACAGCGCGCACTTGCTGACTTCATGCAGCGTGGCTACTACACCGCCCATCTGCGACTTATGCGCGCGCGCTATGCCGCGCGGCAGGTGACATTGCGTGCAGCGTTGCGGGAAGCATTCGGGCCGAGCGTGGAGCTATCGGGCGGCGAAGCAGGCTTGCATTTGGTGATGTGGTTGCCACACGGGATACGCGATACAGAAGTGGCGATGTATGCAACGGAGTTGGGGCTGGGGGTGCGAGCGCTGGGTAGCTATACACGAACGCCAATGATATGCAATGGACTTGTCTTAGGGTACGGGAACCTCGAGGAAGGGATGCTTGCAGAGAGCATGAGGCGATTGGTGGAAGCCGTTCAATCCCAGGATTCAAATCCACGTGAAGCTTGATCGTACGAAGAATACTTGAACAGAAATCCATTGGATCTATACGGGTACCATCGGCCACCGCGCATGCCCAACGGCAGCCGCTGTTAAGGGTTGTACGACGCCTGCCCGCCGGCAATCGTTGCCACTCAACCTGCCTCGCGGTAGGGCAGGCATCGCACAACCCTTAACAACTGCCGTCATTCGCCAGTCAGGCTGTAATGCCATTCAAAGGTCCGGTCACATCTAAAAACTGCCGGAGAGGCCTCCCCCTGTGCGCCTAGAAAATCTGCCGGGCGATCTTCAATGGCTTCGGTCACTGCTATGTGGCCGAAAAAGGAAGTCCGCGCTTAGATCCGAGAGATGGTTGATGCCAAGGAGCCCCATATCAGCATGAATCTCATCTCGCAGCAATTTGATTGCGTGTGAAACGCCGGCTTCACCACCGATAGTGGCCGCATAGTTGAACGATCGGCCGACGAATACGAAACGAGCGCCGAGCGCTAACGCTAACCTGTCCAGAGGATGGATGGTGGCCCCGCGTTAAATCATGTTCGCACAGAGATTCGAAACAATGAACAGAACGAAGCCAAAACCTGAGTGGTGGTTATTGAGTGCCAAGTGCTGCGAGCCAAGAACCCCGCTGCCCCCCCATCGCACTCCAGGGAGCTAAGCACCGCTGGATTCTTGAAGGAAAAGACACAAAAGCTATCACGCCTCGCACTGTAAGGTCCGCCAGTGGATTACACTCGAAACAAAAACGGCATTTATACAGTAGAAAATCACTTGCTGTGCTCCGTCCGGGTAAAATTCTTCGGATGCGCGGACGGTCAAATTTTCATGGACGTAGTTTGGTGATCAGGTTTGTGGGCCTTGTCATACTGGGTCTCTCGCTGCTCGTCTCCGCACACGCCGGCGCGGCTGATTTGGCTGTTTCTCGGGCCGTTCTGGAAGACCCTTCTGCTCAACTTGAGCTCAGCGATATTCTAAAGCGTGAGTTTTCCCCGGTTGGTCTGACGTTTTATGACGGGTATAGCCAGTCGGCGTACTGGATTCGCATCACTGTCCGTGCGCCCATCGAGGGGCGCAAAGCGTATCTATTATTAACCCGGCCCTTAAATAGGCTGTTTGCGGTATGATTTCCGCATGGAAAAGATTGATGCGCGCAAGCTGGGTTATGAGGGGCGAGATACGCTGCGGAAGATGGTGCTTCGACTGCGGAAGCAGTCGGGCCTGAGTGGCGTTGAACTGGCGAAGGTGGCAGGAGTTCATGTCCGGACGGTTCAGGCGTGGTTGCGAAAGGCACAGACCGCCGGCGAGGGTTCCCTGACAGAAAGGCTGCGTGGACGTCCCCCCGGCGCGTGCCGAAAACTGTCGATGGTGCAGGAAGTCTGGATTCGACAACGCATTGTGGGGGCGGTGCCCGC
>NZ_JCANUT010000100.1:0-5381 GCF_059569095.1 Propionivibrio pelophilus DSM 12018
TAGCACTATGTTTGAAATCGCCATTTTCCTCGCCCTCTGAGTAGCAAAATACTGGAATTTCCAATTTTGCGACCTGCGACAAATGCAGGATTGGGATGAATAATATCGGAATGTGACGAGCGATGCAATATTCCTGCATTTTTTGTATTTATCTGGTTTTGCTCATCACTATTGCTAACTATTTGATAATTAACGATATCGAGGATTTTGGCAGGGCCGTGCAAATTGCCAGAGTGAGAACGTTACTCGCAGGAATCCTGCAAGCGATGTAACATTGGGATTTTTGGGAATCCTTTTAAGTCAGCGGGTTAGCCAACTTCCGGCGTTCTTGGTTGCCTTATTGGCAATATTGGAACTTCGGCAGTTCGTCAAGAAACAGCACGCCGCGGTGGGCCAGCGAGATCTCGCCCGGTCTTGGCACGCTGCCGCCACCGACCAGCGCTGCGGCCGATGCCGTATGGTGCGGTGAGCGATAGGGATGGCAACCGAAATGCGCCGGACGGAACTGGCCGGCCAGCGAGAGTACCGCCGCCGATTCAAGCGCGGCATCCGGCGCCATTGGCGGCAACAGACCGGGCAGGCGGCTGGCGAGCATCGATTTGCCGGTTCCCGGCGGGCCGGCGAACAGCAGCGAGTGATTTCCCGCAGCGGCAATCTCCAACGCCCGCTTGGCGTGTGCCTGGCCGCGGACTTCGGAAAGGTCGGGATAATCCGCCGCCGGTTCGTGCTCGGCGCCAACGCACTGGTTCAGCTCGCCGCGTCCGCACAGGTGGGCGCAAACGTCGAGCAGGGTCTCGGCGGAAAGAACCCGTGCGCCATGGGCCAATGCAGCCTCCCTGGCGCTCTCTTCTGGCAGGATGAAGCACTGCCGCGCCGCATCGGCGGCCAGCACCATCGCCAGCGCACCGCGAACCGGGCGCAGATGGCCGGAGAGCGACAACTCGCCGGCGAATTCGTAATCGTCGAGTGCCTTGGCCGGAATCTGGGCGGATGCGGCCAGGATGCCAAGCGCGATCGGCAGGTCGAACCGCCCGGACTCCTTGGGCAGATCGGCCGGCGCCAGGTTGACCGTAATCCGCTTGGCCGGAAACTCGAACCCCGAGTTCTGCAGCGCCGCGCGGACGCGGTCGCGCGCTTCCTTGACCTCGGTATCGGGCAGGCCGACCAGCGTCACGCCGGGCAAGCCGCCGGTGATATGCACTTCGACTGCCACCTGCGGCGCACACAGTCCGTCGAGCGCGCGACTGTGGACGATGGCCAGCGACATGTCGGAGGATTTTCGGGCGTGTCAGTCGGCGGTATCGACGGGTTCGGCTGGTTGCTCCAGGCGGGCGACGCGCTCCTCGAGCGCCTTCAATTTTTCGCGGGTGCGTTGCAGTACCTGCGCCTGGATATCGAATTCCTCACGGCTCACCAGATCGAGTTTGGTGAAAAAGCCGGACAGCAGCGCGCGCGCATTCTTCTCGATATCGGCGGCCGGACTGGCGGCGATCAGGGCGCTCAGGCGGCTGCTGAGCTCTTCGAAAACTTTGGGATCGAGCATGGCGGGAGTCCTCCAGAAAGGGCTGTGAGTTTAGCACGGCGCAATATCTGCACGCTGCGGCACCCGGATGGTGCGATGCCTCATTTTTGTGCGCCAGCGCTGTGCGTGCATTCCCGACAGAACGGCTGTTAATGAATTAACCATATGATTAAACATATGTTTTTTGTCTGGCACGGCAAATGCTATGTATTCGTCGCACAGCCTGCATTCGTTGCCGTTCGATCCAGTTTGGCAGTTTTTTTATCACCGGGGAGGGCAACCTCCCCAGAATGGGAGTCCATCATGAAAATGGTTACCGCAATTATCAAGCCGTTCAAGCTTGACGAAGTGCGTGAGGCATTGTCCGCCATCGGCGTTCAGGGCATCACCGTTACGGAGGTCAAGGGGTTCGGGCGTCAGAAGGGGCACACCGAGTTGTACCGGGGCGCCGAGTACGTCGTCGATTTTCTGCCCAAGGTGAAGATCGAGGCCGCGATCCAGGACGGGATTCTGGATCAGGTGATCGAAGCCATCGAGAAATCCGCCGGCACCGGCAAGGTTGGTGACGGCAAGATCTTCGTTTTCGACCTCGAACAAGTCATCCGCATCCGCACCGGTGAAACCGGTGAGGAAGCCCTGTAAGGAGAAAAGCCATGAGACATTTCTTCGCCATCCTCGCCGTGCTCGGCGCCGTTGCCTTCGGCAGTCCGGCTTGGGCGCAAGACAAGGCTGCTGATCCGGCCGCGACCGCGCCGGTAGCCACGGCTCCTGCTGCTGCACCCGCCGCCGCACCAGCCGCTCCGGTCGAGGCCGCTCCGGCAGCTGCGCCCGTTCCCGACAAGGGCGACAACGCCTGGATCATGACCAGCGCGGCATTGGTCATCCTGATGTCGATCCCCGGCCTGGCGCTGTTCTACGGCGGTCTGGTCCGCACCAAGAACATGCTGTCGGTGCTGATGCAGGTCTTCGTCGTCTTCTCGCTGATTACCGTGCTCTGGGTGGTCTACGGCTACTCATTGGCATTCACGGAGGGAGGCGCCTTCTTCGGCACGCTCGACAAGCTGTTCCTGAAGGGCATCACGCCGGAATCGGTCGGTGCGACCTTCAGCAAGGGCGTGGTCATCTCCGAGCTGGTCTTCGTGATCTTCCAGGGCGCCTTCGCGGCGATCACCTGCGGCCTGATCGTCGGCGCCTTCGCCGAACGCGCCAAGTTTTCGGCGATCCTGGTGTTCATGGTGATCTGGTTCACCTTCTCCTACCTGCCGATGGCGCACATGGTCTGGTACTGGGCCGGTCCGGATGCCTACGTCGACGCCGCTGCGGCCGAAGCCGCGGGCAAGACTGCCGGTTTCCTGTTCCAGAAGGGTGCGCTTGACTTCGCCGGCGGGACCGTCGTGCATATCAACGCCGCGATCGCCGGTCTGATCGGCGCCTTCCTGATCGGCAAGCGGATCGGCTACGGACGTGAATCGATGGCGCCGCACAGCCTGACCTTCACCATGATCGGCGCCTCGCTGCTGTGGTTCGGCTGGTTCGGCTTCAACGCCGGCTCGGCGCTCGAAGCGAGCGGCGGTTCGGCCCTGGCGATGGTCAATACCTGGGTGGCGACCGCCTGCGCGACGATGTCCTGGATGCTGACCGAGTGGATGCTGAAGGGCAAGCCTTCGATGCTCGGCGCGGCCTCCGGCGCGGTCGCCGGTCTGGTGGCGATCACGCCGGCCGCCGGCTTCGTCGGTGTCGTCGGTGCCATCATCATCGGCCTGCTGGCGGGCGTGGTCTGCCTCTGGGGTGTCAATGGCCTCAAGCGGATGCTCGGCGCGGACGACTCGCTCGACGTGTTCGGCGTGCATGGCGTCGGCGGCATCCTCGGCGCGATCCTGACCGGCGTGTTCTGCGACCCGTCGCTCGGCGGCACCGGGGTCTATGACTACGTCGCCAATGCTGTCGGCGAGTACGACATGGGTGCGCAGGTCATGAGCCAGCTCTGGGGTGTTCTGACCGCCGTCGTCTGGTCGGGCGTCGTCTCCGTGGTTGCCTACAAGCTGGTCGATGTGTTCATCGGGCTGCGCGTTCCGGAAGAAGAAGAGCGCGAAGGTCTCGATATCACCTCCCACGGCGAATCGGCCTACCACTACTGATTTTGATCCTCCTCGAGTACCCCCTTCGGGCGCCCCAGCGGCGCCCGTTTTTTTTGCGCCTGGCACCGGCGTACCCTTGTGGGCGCAAGAACCGCCGTGAGCTGATCACGTGAGCTTGACGCGAGGAGGCTGGCTGAAGCCTCGCCCTGGCGCGCAGTTTCTGGATCGGTGTTTCCCTTACGCGATGTCCCCATCACCGCTGAAACAGCGCCCGTGGCAATGCTGCGAAGCGGGCGACTTCGGCGTGTTGAGGCCATGTCCGACGGCATCTTGCCTTAGTGGGAAGGCCGAATTTCCGCCGCTCAATATTTTCCCTACTATCGCCGGCGCTCGCGCATCTTCTCGTACGCTGTCAAAGGAGCGCGGGCGTGCAAATGTCGATTCTTCGCTTCTGGAGCAGCCATGTTTTTCATCCATGAATTTGTGATTGTTTTCGCCTCCCAACGTACAAACAGACGGCCTGCTCCCTTTGGTGCAGCCCAGGCGGGAGTTCACCCATGAAAGCCCGCTTCCTCGCCATCGAACGGCGGCTCACCGCCGTCATCGTCGTTCTGGCCTGCATTCTGCTCGGTCTCGCTTCCGTGCTCGGGATTTATCAGGTCCTCATCCGCTTCATCTTCGGCACCCCGTCTACCTGGAGCGAAATCGCCATCCGGCTTGTCATCATCTGGATGGTCATGTTCGGCGTCGTCGTCGCCTTCCGCGAAGGCGCCCAGGTCTCGGTTGACCTCATGTACCGCTTGAGCGGCCGTTTCCGCCGCCCCCTGCACTTCCTGCTTACCCTGATCGCCGTGCTCTTCCTCTCGGTGCTCATCTGGTACGGCATCGACATCGCCTGGCGCACCCGCTTCCAGGAAATCGGCGGCATGGAGTTCCTGCCCATGAGCGTCGGCTACGCGGCCCTCCCGGTCGGCTCTTTCTTCGCCATCATCGCCGCCGTCGCCAACTTCCTCGATCCGCGTCACGCGGATCTCGAAGCACAGCAATAAGCCGACGACAAGAACGACAACCCAAGCACAAGGAATTCACATGACCGCCGCCATGTTCGTCTCGATGATCATCTTCTTCGCGTTCAGCATCCCGATCGCCATCTCGATCGGCTTCGCCAGCGTGACGGGGCTGCATCTCTTCTCCAGCGTCCCGATGCTGATCGTGCCGAAGGAGCTTTTCTCCGCCATCGACAAGTTCGCCCTGGGCGCCATACCCTTCTTCATCCTGGCCGGCAACCTGATGGAAGTCGGCGGCATCTCCAACCGTCTCGTCAACTTCGCCAAATCCATGGTCGGCGGACTGCAGGGCGGGCTGGCCATGACCTGCGTCATGACCTGCATGATCTTCGCCGCCGTCTCCGGCTCCTCGGTGGCGACCACCTTCGCCATCGGCGCCATCCTGATTCCCGCACTCGTCAAGCACGGCTACCCGGTCCACTTTGCCGCCTCCCTGCAAGCGACCAGTGCCGAACTCGGCGTCATCATTCCCCCGTCGATCCCGATGATTCTCTACGGTGTCTCGGCCGAAGTCTCCATCGGCGAACTGTTCATCGCAGGCTTCGGCCCCGGCCTGCTGATCGGTGGCGGCCTGATGTTCTTCGTCTGGCTCTGGTCCAAGGTCAAAGGCTACGGGAAGGACGACCACCTCGGCCGGATGCCCTTCAAGCAAGCCGGCAGGGAAGCCGCGCTGGCGCTGATGATGCCGGTGATCATCCTCGGCGGCATCTACGG
>NZ_JCANUT010000101.1:0-5329 GCF_059569095.1 Propionivibrio pelophilus DSM 12018
CGGGAGCTCAAGAAAGCTCTTGAGCCAGGCCTCTTCGTCTTCGCACCAGTCGGCGACTTCGACCCAGTCATCCGCACCACACAATACAGCGCAGATCGCCATCACCAGAATCTCGCTCAGGCCATAGCGTTTGGCTGGCCCGCGACGCGGGTCTTTCAGGCGGGAAAAGATCGACAGCAGGGTCATCGTTACGCTCGAAAAATACGAGAGTAGACGATATTTCTTCAGTGTTTACAATAGGTTGTTGTATCTGTCTGATCGTAAACGACTTTTTCTGCGGGTTTACGACATTTGCGTAAGCGATTGCCGTGTCCTCTCGGTCAGGGCAAATGGATCGGATCCCATGCCTGGACTCCGGATACAAAAAAGCCTCCCCTGCGGGAGGCTTCGTGCGTAGCGGTGTCGGGCCGGAATTACATGCCGAGCAGGCTGGCGTGCACCTTCACCACCGCCTTGCGGATCGTTTCCTTGTCGGCGATGGCCAGGCAGGGGCGATGCAGCTCCTTGGGCATGAACACCAGGTACGTTCCCGGGGCGGTGTCGATGAAGCTCTCGCCGACCGGCGTCGGGTAGAAGGCGAGATCCTTTTCCTTGAGCTGGTCGTCGCTCGGTGCCAGATCCTGCGGCAGGGCGAAGCCGTAACGCTCGTTGGTGCTGAACGGAATCTGGATGTCGGCGTACTGGTGGTGCGCTTCAGCGCGACTTTCTTCCAGCGTGCGCAGTTCGACGTCCTGCACGAGGTAGAACAGCTTGTCGCCTTCGATCTCGTAACGACCCGGCTCCAGCTTGCCGAGATCGACCTTTTGCAGCGCTTCGAGGGCGCGGACGATGGCGGCCGGAAGGGCGCTCTTCTGCTTGGCAACGTCGGCGATGCGACCAACTATCATGACTGACTCCTTTTAAGGTGGGGGAAGGCGAGCGATTCGCTCGCCGGAAAACGCTGATTATCCTCCAATCCTTCGCGACCGGCTCGGTCAGGACAGCGGTGCTGGATGGCGGGCGAACCAGTCGGCAAGAAAGGCGGTCATCGCCTGCACTTTGGCCGACAGGTGGCGACGGGTCGGGTAAACCACGTGGATCGGCAATTGGCGCAGGCGCCAGTCAGGCAGCAGCCGTTGCAGTCGCCCGGATGCGATAAGCGGCTGCAGGATGAAGCACGGGGCCAGCACGATGCCGCCGCCGGCCACTGCCATTTCGGCGAGCAGGACGCCGTTGTTGGCGTTGACCGGCCCGCCGATGCGCACGCTGACCGGTGTTCCGTCCAGCGCCTCAAACTGCCAGTGATTGCCTGTCGCCGAATAGGTGTAGGTGAAGCAGGCGTGCCGCGTCAGCTGCTCCGGGTGTACGGGCGCCCCGGCGCGTTGGAGATAGTCGGGCGAGGCGGCGATCAGCAACTCGGTGTCGGCGACGTGCCGGGCCACCAGGTTGTCGCTGCCGACGCGGCCCACGCGAATCGCCAGGTCGAGTCCTTCATCGACGAAATCGGCGACGTTGTCGGAGAGTACGAGGTCGAGCGTGATCTCAGGGTATTGCCGGGAAAAAGCAGCGAAGGCGGGGGCGAGGCGCAACGTGGCCAGCGCGATGGGCGCGGTCAGGCGCAGCCGTCCGCGCGGTTGCCGTGCTTCGCCGGTGATGCCGGCTTCGGCCTCTTCAAGGTCGGCCAGCAGTTGGGTACAGCGTTCGAAGTAGGCGAAGCCTTCGGTTGTCGGCTGCATCCGCCGGGTCGTGCGGTTAAGGAGGCGTACGTTTAGATGCGCTTCCAGCTGGGCGACGAGGCGCGAAACGGCGGTCGTCGATTGCCCGAGGCGGTCTGCTGCCGCGACGAAACTGCCTGCCTCGATGACGGTGCAGAGGACGCGCATGGCGTCGAAGCGATCCATAGATTGTCCCGAAGTTCGCAATAGAGATTAAATTTATTATCTGTTTATCCCGAAAGTCGGGTTCATTATAGTTCGCATTAACGTCAGTCGCGTGACTGTCGCAAATCGTCGATAACCCCTTTGACCCTGGAGACCCACATGTCTGCTCTCGCCGCTACTTCCGCCGTCGCTGCTCGTTCCGCAACACACTCCGCCGCAGATTACGGTGTCACCCTGTTGCGCGTCGCACTCGGCGCGATGTTCCTCGCACACGGAGCGCTCAAGGTATTCGTCTTCACTTTGCCGGGAACAGCCGCGTTTTTCGCGTCGGTCGGTTTTCCCGGCTTCATGGCCTATATTGTTGTCCCGGCTGAAATTCTCGCCGGATTGGCGCTGCTTGTCGGCTTCCGGACGCGGCTGGTTGCTGCATTGACGGTGCCGATCTTGCTCGGCGCGGCGTCCGTTCATTTTGGCAACGGCTGGGTTTTCAGTGCGCCGAAGGGCGGGTGGGAATACCCGGTGTATCTGATTGTCGCCGCGGTCGCGCAAAGTCTTCTGGGAGCCGGCGCTTTTGCCTTTGATGGTGTAAGGAGTGAATCGCGCTGAACGGAGCTTGTCGAAGGACTCGTTTGCTTAACCAGTTTACCAATCAGCTAACAGGAGAATCTCATGAAACTGTATTTTTCCTCCAGCGCGTGCTCGCTCTCCCCGCACATCGCCTTGCGCGAAGCGGAACTCGACTTCCAACTGGTCAAGGTTGACCTGAGGAACCGCAAGCTGTCCTCGGATGGCAGTGACTTCACGAAGATCAATCCGAAGGGCTATGTCCCGGTACTCGAACTCGACGACGGCACGCGGCTGACCGAAGGGCCCGCGATCGTGCAGTACCTCGCCGATCAGAAGCCGGAATCCGGTTTGGCGCCTCGCCCGGGGACGATGGAGCGCTACCGTTTGCAGGAATGGCTGACCTTTATCAACTCGGAACTCCACAAAGGCTTCAGTCCGCTGTTCAAGCCGAACACACCAGACGACTACAAGGCCGTCACGCGGGAGAATCTGCGCGGGCGCCTCGCGTTCGTGGCAGAGCATCTCGCGAAGAACGATTTCCTGCTCGGGGATGGGTTCAGCGTGGCAGACGGCTACCTGTTCACCGTCCTCAACTGGACGCAATGGACCGGGATCGATCTGGTCGAATGGCCCTCCCTGGTGACATTCCAGGAGCGCGTGGGCAGCCGACCGGCAGTCAAGGCGGCTCTGGCGGCAGAAGCGGTCGCCTGATTGGAACAATCCGGAGTAGCCATGTCGGTCCGACAGCCTGTACTTTTTCTGTCGCACGGTTCGCCATTGACTGCGCTTGGCGGCGACGAACTCGCCGGATGCTGGGCGCGGCTCGCGGGGCGACTGCGCCGGCCTGCGGCCATCCTGATGGCCTCGGCGCACTGGACGACGCGCATTCCCATGCTCTCCGGCGGGCGGCGGCCGGAGACGATCCACGATTTCGGCGGCTTCCCCGCTGAGTTGTATTCGCTGCGCTATCCCGCGCCCGGCGACCCAAGTCTGGCTCTCCGCATCAAGCAGATGCTGGCCGGTGCTGGCATCGCGGCCGGGATCGACGCCTCGCAAGGGCTGGATCACGGCGCATGGGTGCCCTTGCTGTCCCTTTTTCCCGCGGTGGACGTTCCAGTGGTGCAGCTTTCCGTTCAGCCGGAGCGCTGCGCAAGGCATCATTTCGCCTTGGGGCGTGCCATGGCGGCATTGTCCGACGAGAACATCCTGGTGATCGGCTCCGGGCACATGACACATAACCTGATGGACTATATGCGCCCGAAGACGGGGCTACCAGCGGCTGAGTCAGGCGAGTTTCGGGAATGGGTACATGCCCGCTTGCTGAAGGGCGGTGACGCGGCGGCAGAGTCGCTGTTCGACTGGGCGCGGCAAGCGCCTGGCGCGCTCGCCGCACATCCGACGCCTGAGCATTTCCTGCCATTGTTTGTGGCATTGGGGGCGGCGGGGGTGGGCAACCGGACGGAATGGCTGGGCGGCGGCTGGGTGGGCGATGCACTGGCCGCCGACAGCTATCTGTTCACGCGCCCGGAATGAAAAAAGCCGTGCTGAGTCTCCAGCACGGCTTTCTCGAACCCGGTGTCGTGCGCTGTCTCAGCTCGCGTCGACCAGTGGCAGCAGGTGCGTTTTCATCTTCTGCATCGCCTTTGATTCAATCTGGCGGATGCGCTCGGCGGATACGCCGAATTCTGCGGCCAAATCGTGAAGCGTTGCCGGGTCCTCCGTCAGCCAGCGCGCTTCGACGATGCGCCGGCTGCGCTCATCGAGGTTGCCCAAGGCGGCTTGCAGGCCGTCACTTTGCAAATGATCCTGGGCGCGTCGCTCAAGCACGCGTGTCGGTTCGCTGCGGCTGTCTTCCAGATAGGCGATCGGGGCGAAACCCTCGTCGTCGTCATTGTTCGCCTCGAGAGCAATGTCGTGGCCCGACAGGCGGGTTTCCATCTCGACGACTTCTTCTGGCTTGACATTCAACTTATGTGCGACATCAGCAACCTGCGACGTCGTCAGCGCCTCGCTGCCAGGCTTCATGCTACGCAGGTTGAAGAAGAGTTTGCGCTGCGCCTTGGTGGTGGCGAGTTTTACCATGCGCCAGTTGCGCAGGACGTACTCGTGAATCTCCGCCTTGACCCAGTGAATGGCGAACGAGACCAGCCGTACTCCCTGATTCGGGTCAAAGCGCTTCACCGCCTTCATCAGGCCGATATTGCCTTCCTGAATAAGGTCAGCATGAGGCAGTCCGTAGCCGAGGTAGCCGCGGGCGATAGAAATAACCAAGCGTAAGTGGGAAAGAACCAGTTGGCGCGCAGCTTCCACGTCGTTCTCCTCACGGAAGCGCGTCGCCAGCCGGAACTCTTCCTCCTCTGTCAGGAGCGGGAAGCGTTTCGCAGCAGCGATGTAGGCGTCGATATTGCCTACAGCGGTAACCATCGGAAAAGTCAGAGCTTGCGTCATATGGATGTTCACCTCCTAGTAAATGACCTACGCACGAATATTAGCACTCTGTGTATACGAGTGCTAAGAGACGATTTGGTTGCGGGACTCAAATAATAGTTGACGTCTCGAATTTGGTCTGTATAATGCGCATCTTTCGTTGCTTCTGAGCGACGGAAAGTGGTTAAGAATCAATGTGTTGGGCGTTTTTTGTGGTGTGTTTTGTTTTTTAGGCATCTCAAAAAAAGGTTGACACGGTTTTAAAACGCTGTATAATTCGCCCCTCGCTGATGAGGGCGAGGCAAGAAAGGCAGCAAGTTTCTTGCTTAATTGATCTTTAAAAACTGGACGATTGATAGGTGTGGGTTTTTGATCGGGTTGCGATCTGCGTTGAGTAGATAGCGAAAAGATTGAAGGCTCGCACGATGTAAAGAAGTCTGTGGGTCAGGAATGATCTGCAGGACGTCAAGCGAGAG
>NZ_JCANUT010000102.1:0-5231 GCF_059569095.1 Propionivibrio pelophilus DSM 12018
CCCTCACGCAGTTGCGCTTCACTTCGTTCGCTGTGATCAACTTACGGCGGGACTTGCACCCGCAGGAGTGCGCCCGTGCCGGGCGCACAAAAAAAATCCCGCGCCGGTGTGGCACGGGATTGAAAGTCCCATCGTTGCGATGGGTCAGGGAGGGTCAAACATTGTCAGCGGGGGCGCTGAAGCAATGAGTGGATTCTAGGCTGCGCTTCTCGCGCGTCTGTGGGCCTTGCTGGGTCGATGTGTAACCGACTGTGATTCCGTCTGCCGCCCTCAACGTCCCTCGGCTGGCGTGATCAATTCGGTATCGTCGTGCGCGTAGGGCGGGGCGCAGCAGCACAGGAGGGTCAGCGCTTCGCTGCCGGAGGCTTCGACGCTGTGGGCGACGCCCGGGGCGATGCAGACGGTGTCCCCCGTGGCGATGTCGAACTGGTCCGCCCCGAGCGTCATCCGGCCGTGCCCGGCGGTGATGTGGTAGAGCTCTTCGCTCAGCAGGTGGCGGTGCAGCAGGGTCCGCGTTCCGGCGGGAACGGTGGCTTCGGCGAGGCTTTGTTGTACGTTACGGTGAATTGACGGGTGCATCAGTTCGCGGATCGTTGAACCGTCCTTGGTGATGTAGGCGGGCACGGTGGCGTACGGTTGGCGCATGGCGGGTTCCTTCTCTGATTTCTTCGACGATTATCCTATTGTCGCCGGAGGGGGGTGTGCACAGGGCAATCGCATGAATTTGCTCTCCCTCCCCTTCAGGGGGCTATGGTATGCGCTCTACCTGTTCGTCATCCCGGCGAAGGCCGGGATCCAGTTTGTACTCCGAAAACCTGGATTCCGGCCTTCGCCGGAATGACGGAGCATTTGCGATGTGTGCATACGATAACCTTCAAGGGGAGGAGCGGCTCCACGCGGTATTCTCGTGATTGCCTTGGCGTTGTGCCCGCGGTCGTGCCATCTGATAATCCGGGGTTTCCTGCTTCACCGTTTTTGCCAAACATGCCTCAGACTCTCGCCGTTCCGGTCAGCAGCGAATTGCTGATCAAGAAGAGCCGCTTCATCGGCTGCGTGCGGCCGGCGAGCGACCGGGCCGAGGCGCAGCGGATCGTCGCGGACCTGCGCGCGCAGCATCCCGGCGCGGCGCATGTCTGCTGGGCCCTGCTGGCCGGCGGGCAGTCGGCGGCGGTTGATGACGGCGAACCGGGCGGGACAGCCGGGCGGCCGATGCTGGAGGTACTGCGGCATCAGGATCTCGACGGCGTGCTGGCGACGGTGGTGCGCTACTTCGGCGGGGTCAAGCTCGGTGCCGGTGGTCTGGTACGGGCGTATACGGACAGCGTGGCACAGGCGCTGCTGACCGCGCAGAAAGTGCCGATCGTGCGCAGCCGCACCTTGGGCTGTTCGGTGCCGTATGCGCTGGAGGGGATGCTCCGGCGTGAACTCGAACGCGTCGGGGCGAAGTTGGTGGCGGTGAATCACGGCACCCTTGTCGAATTTGTTTTCAGTCTCCCCGAGGATGCCGCCGAGGCGCTGATCGCTCGCCTCAACGAGGCGGGGAACGGGCGGGTTGTCTGGCGCGAAGACGAAGGCTTTTCTGATTCTTAGCCGCTGCGCCCGATCACCGCGGCAGTCGCCAGCAATTCGTCGAGCAAGGCCATCGACGCCTGCCCCGGGCAGTTGAATGGGTTGAGCACCGGCAGTTCGGCGTACTTGAGCAACAGCGACGGGTTGATCGTGGTGACGTCCACGTGCCCCATCGTCCAGTTGCCGAAGCGGCGCTCGGCGATCTCTTCATAACTGAGGATGCGCACGTGGGTGTGGCGGTCGTCGCGGACGATGGTGTTGTACATCTCGCAGACGGCGTCGCGGCTGCCTTCGAGCACCTGCAGGAACAGGTCGTGGCTGTAGCAGAGGATGCCGGTAATGCCGAGCTTGGGATTGTGCGCACGCGACTGGGCGAGGATCGCATCGACCACGGCGGTGGTCAGCGGTGCGACGGGGCGGCTGGCGTAGAGCAATCGGACGAGCATCGTGGCCTCAGGCTTTCAGGTTGATCAGGGAGAGAAATTCGCGGCGCAGTGCGGCGTCCTTGAGGAAGATGCCGCGCATCACGCTGTTGACCATCTTGGTCTCGGCATCTTTTACGCCGCGCCAGTGCATGCAGAAGTGATCGGCCTCCATGACCACGGCGAGGCCGTCGGGGCTGACCTTGCGCATCAGCAGTTCGGCCATCTGGGTGATCGCCTCTTCCTGGATCTGCGGCCGGCTCATCACCCATTCGGCGAGGCGCGAGTACTTCGACAGGCCGATCAGGTTGGAATGCTCGTTGGGCATCAGGCCGATCCACAGGCGGCCCATGATCGGGCAGAAGTGGTGGCTGCAGGCGCTGCGCACGGTGATCGGGCCGACGATCATCAGTTCGTTGAGCCGCTCGACGTTGGGGAATTCGGTGACCGGCGGCGCCGGCAGGTAGCGGCCGCGAAAGACTTCGGTCAGGTACATCTTGGCGACGCGGCGGGCGGTGTCCTGGGTGTTGTGGTCGCTCTCGGTGTCGATGACCAGGCTTTCCAGCACGCCCTTCATCTTGCCCTCGACCTCGTCGAGCAGGGCCTCCAGTTCGCCGGGTTCGACGAAGGCGGCGATGTTGTCGTTGGCGTGAAAGCGCTGGCCGGCGCGCTGGATGCGGGCGCGGATGCGTTCCGATACGGGGGCGGCGTCGGTGCTGTCGGTCCGGGGGGAAAGGTCGCTGTTCATTGGCTGTTGTTGTCGCGGATTGGGTGGCTGGGTTCAATCAAGCATTTCTGTGACCGAAAAGCCAGGACGGCGTTCAATCTCCCGTGAACCAGTCGGTCAATGGTCGCACCTCGCCCAGTGCGGCGAGGCTGCGGTCGATGGCGTCGTGGTTGCCCCAGACGACGTACGCCAGGTCGCCGGCCGCGACGCGCAATTCGATCTCGCCGCAGTACAGGCCGCGATCGCGTTGCACGTAGAAGCCGTAGGTGCGGCAGGCAACCGGACGGAACGGGTAGACCGGGCAGGCGCCGGTGTCCCGGTCGAGGAACGGGCAGGTCACGGGACGTTCCTTCGACGCGGCGAGGGCCACGATGCGTTGGCCGATTTCGTCGCGCTGCGCGGCCGGCAAGGCGGCCAGCCCTTCGCGCAGCAGTTCCCATTCGGCGCGGGTGAGTGTGGGAATGTCCGCCAACTGGTGACAACACCGGTCGCAACCTTTCGCGCAGGGCCACTCCGCGCCGCCGTCGCGGATAGACTGCACGCGGCGGTCGATGTCGGCGTGAAGTTTGGTCAGTGCGCTCATGGCGTATTTCCTCCGGAATGCAGCAGTTCGAGCAACGTATCCTGCGCGGGTGTGGTGTGGCGGTCGCGATAGACGATGCTGCCCCACGGCGAAAGCGTGTGGGTGAAGTCGTAGGGGATGATCGCCAGCGAGCCGTTGTCCTCGTATTGCGCGGCGATCGAGCGCGGCGCGACGGCGAGCATGTCGCCGCGGCGGAGCAGCGTCGAGGTGACGAGCAGGGACGAGGTTTCGATGAAGCCGGTCGGCAGCGCGGCGTGGTTGCTGACGAATTCCTGCTCGATGACTTCGCGCGACGGGCTGCCCAGCGGTTGCAGGATCCACGGGTAGGCGAGCAGCGCCGCGAATTGCAGCGGCGCCTGGCGTGCCGCCTCAACCAGCGGGTGGTCCGGGGCGGCGATGATCGATACCTCCTCCTCGCCGATCGGCCGGAACAGGCATTCCTGGCCGAGCGGACCGGCGTCCTTCGGCAGGCGGCCGATGACGATGTCGAGCGTGCCGTCGCGCAGCAGTTCGATCAGCCGGTCGCTGGTGTCGATGACGACTTCGAGCGAGAGGAGCGGGTAGAGCTTCTTCGTTTCGAGCAGGGCATCGCTCAGGTAATCGGGCAGGGCGACCATGATGCTGCCGATGAAGATCTTCTCCGCGCTGCCGAGGCGTAGCTTGTTCAGCTCCTGGCCCAGTCCGCTCATGGTGCTGCGCAGGCTGCGGCAGGCGTTCATCACCGCCAGCCCGGCCGGGTTGAGCTTGAGGCCGCGCCCCTCGCGGTCGAACAGCGTCTGCCCGATCGCCTCTTCGAGTTCATGCAGCATCTTGCTGGCGGCGGAAGCGGTCATGCCGAGATGCTGCGCGGCGGTGTGCAGCGTTCGGTGCTCGTGGATGGCCAGCATCAGCAACACCTGGCGCATGCGGATGCGGTTGAGCAGCAACGGAGGGGATGGGGCGGGCATGGGCGATAGGTGAATTTATGGAACCGATGATTCTAATCTTTTCAATTTACGGAAACATTCGCTGTTGCTAGGATTCTCCGGTTGGGCGCCGATTGAATGGCGCACTTTGATCGTAAACAACAACTTTAGCGAGGGATGCACATGAAAGTACTGATTACCGGCGGTGGCGGTTTCATTGGGTACCGGCTGGCGCTGGCACTGCTCAACAAGGGCACGCTGTCGAACGCCGAGGGCCAGCAGGAGCCGATCTCCCAGATCACCCTGTTCGACATGGCGTTCCCGGAGAACGTCGATTCCCGCCTGAAGTGCGTCAAGGGCGACCTGAACGACCTCGCCTGCGTCGAAGCCGCGCTCGGCGGCGACACCGGCGCCGTCTTCCACCTGGCCTCGGTGGTCAGCGGCGGCGCCGAAGCCGACTTCGAACTCGGCTACAAGGTCAACCTCGACGGCACGCGCGGCCTGCTCGACGCCAGCCGCAAGCAGGCCAAGCCGCCGCGCTTCGTCTTCACCAGTTCGGTCGCCGTTTTCGGCGGCGAACTGCCGGAAGTGCTCGACGACGGCACGACGCCGAATCCGCAAGGCTCTTACGGTGCGCAGAAGGTCATCTGCGAATACCTCGTCACCGACTACTCGCGCAAGGGCTACATCGACGGCCGCTCGCTGCGCCTGCCGACCATCTCCGTGCGTCCCGGCAAGCCGAACCTGGCCGCCTCGTCGTTCGCCAGCGGCATCATCCGCGAACCGCTTAACGGCGTGCCTTCGGTCTGCCCGGTCGGCCGTGATGCGAAGATCTGGCTGCTCTCGCCGGCTAAGGTCATTGCGTCCCTGATCCACGCCTACGAACTGCCGTCCTCGACGTGGGGCGTCACCCGCGTGATCAACCTGCCGGGCAACACCGCGGTGGTCGGCGACATGATCGACACGCTGCGCAAAATCGCCGGCGACAAGGTGGCTGACCTCATCGAGATCAAGCCGGAGCCGCG
>NZ_JCANUT010000103.1:0-4956 GCF_059569095.1 Propionivibrio pelophilus DSM 12018
TGTCACCCCGTCCATCCGGAAAGCCATTCATCGACGAAGTGCCGTTGAACCCGCGATCGGGCACATGAAAAACGAAGGCAAGTTGCGTCGAAATTGGCTCAAAGGCAGCCTCGGCGATGCCTTGAATGCCGTGCTTTGCGGCGCCGGCCACAATCTCCGAATGATCCTGAGAGCCATCCGGCTTTTTTACGTCTGGATGCTGTGCTTCTCCATTGCCGACACCAATCGCCGGCAAGCGCCGCGCCCCGAATTTCGCCCCTTCGCCGTGCTTTGAAGTCGGTTATTCAGGACGGACTATTTAATCGCTTTTTTACTGATGACGGCGACAACCTGATGGCAGAAACGGACAACATAATGGTTTCGGAAAAGCCAACAAATCAAGCCTTGCTGAAGACTACTGCGGACAACCAAATCGACAACCGGGACAACTTTGTAAGTGCCGACAACCTGAACTCCGGTCAGTTATCAACCGCTACACGCCTCCTCGCGTCATAATTCCGGCTTGCCCCACACAAGAACAGAAACATGCTCGACGACATCAAGAAACCCCTCTGGGCCGCGGCCGACAAGCTGCGCGCCAACATGGACGCCGCCGAATACAAGCACCTCGTTCTCGGCCTGATCTTCCTCAAGTACGTCTCCGACACCTTCGCCGCCCGGCGTACCGAACTCGCCGCCCGCTTCGCCGACCCGGCCGACGACTACTACCTTGACGATCCCGAACTGCTGGCTGACGAACTGGAAGACCGCGACTACTACACCGCCGTCAATGTCTTCTGGGTGCCGGAAACCGCGCGCTGGGAAGCCCTGCGCGCTACCGCCAAGCAGCCGGACATCGGCAAGCGGATCGACGACGCGCTGGCCGTCATCGAAGCCGAGAACGCCAAGCTGAAGGGCATCCTCGACAAACGCTACGCCCGCGCGCAGCTGCCGGACGGCAAGCTCGGCGAACTCGTCGATCTCGTTTCGACCATCGGCTTCGGCGACAACGCGTCACAAGCCCGCGACATCCTCGGGCAGGTCTATGAATACTTCCTCGGCCAGTTCGCCAGCGCCGAAGGCAAGAAGGGCGGGCAGTTCTACACGCCGGCCTCGATCGTCAACACGCTCGTCGCCGTCCTCGCCCCGCATCACGGCAAGGTGTATGACCCGTGCTGCGGCTCGGGCGGTATGTTCGTCCAGTCCGAGAAGTTCATCGAAGCGCACGGCGGCAAGCTCGGCGACGTCTCGATTTACGGGCAGGAATCCAATCCAACGACGTGGCGCCTCGCTGCCATGAACCTCGCCATTCGCGGCATCGACTTCAACCTCGGGCGCGAACCGGCCGACACTTTCACGCGCAACCAGCACCCCGACCTGCGCGCCGACTTCATCCTCGCCAATCCGCCGTTCAACATCAGCGACTGGTGGCACGGCAGTCTCGAAGGCGATCCGCGCTGGGAATACGGCACACCGCCCGCCGGCAACGCCAACTACGCTTGGCTGCAACACATGCTGTATCACCTGAGACCGAACGGCCGCGCAGGCATCGTGCTGGCGAACGGCTCGATGAGTTCCAGCCAGAACAGCGAAGGCGACATCCGCCGGGCGATGGTTGAGGCCGACGTTGTCGAAGTGATGATCGCGCTGCCCGGACAGCTCTTCTTCAATACCCAGATACCCGCCTGCCTGTGGTTCCTCGCCAAGCAAAAGCAGACGCGGCAAGGCGAAGTACTTTTCATCGACGCCCGCAAGCTCGGCTCCATGATCAGCCGCGTACAGGCTGAACTGACCGACGAGATCATCGAGCGCATCGCCGGCACCGTTGCCGCGTGGCGCGGCGAAGACGGTTCAGGCGACTATCAGGACATCCCCGGCTACTGCCGCAGCGTCAAGCTGGCCGAAATCGACGAACACGGGCATGTGCTGACGCCCGGCCGCTACGTGGGCGCGGAAGAAGTCGAGGACGACGACGAAGCCTTTGCCGAGAAGATGCAGAAGCTCACCGAAAAGCTCGGCGAGCAGATGGCGAAGGGGCAGGAACTCGATCAGATGATCCGACTGAAGCTCGGAGGGCTGGGGTATGAGTTCTGAGTGGAGGGCATATACGCTTGAGCAGATTGCTCTTGGCGGTAAGGCGGGTATGGTCGACGGCCCCTTTGGGTCAAATTTGCCGGAACGCCTATATACGCCCGCAGGCGTTCCTGTCATTCGAGGCAGCAACCTTACCAAGGGGAAAGAGCGTTTCAGGGACCATGAGTTCGTCTACGTCTCGGAGGAGACCGCCGAGTCTTTGTCGAGGAGTCTTTGCGTCCCGGGCGATATTGTTTTTACAAAAAAAGGGACGCTGGGTCAGATTGGATTTGTTCCTTCAGGGAAGTCTCCTCGCTATCTAATCTCATCCAATCAGATGCGGATGCGCGTTGATCCGGGAATAGCAGACTCTGAGTTTGTTTACTACTACCTTGCACAACCGAAATCCATCGAAAAAGTTATCCGCGACTCGGAGCATACAGGGGTTCCGAAAATCAATTTGGCATATTTGCGCGGGTTCCCTGTTGCTATTCCTTCGTTGCAAAAACAACAGACGATAGTGGCGATACTTCGCGCCCTCGACGACCGCATCACCCTCCTGCGCGAAACCAACGCCACGCTGGAAGCCATCGCGCAGGCGCTGTTCAAGTCGTGGTTCGTCGATTTCGACCCCGTCCGCGCCAAGCAGGAAGGCCGCGCGCCAGAAGGCATGGACGAGGCTACGGCGGCGCTTTTTCCGGGTGGGTTCGAGGAGTCGGAATTGGGGCTGGTACCGAGGGGGTGGCGGGTTGGGAAGGTCGAAGAACTGATGGAGCTTGCGTACGGCAAAGCCCTGAAGGCTACTGATCGGATCGCAGGGGGCATTCCAGTATACGGCTCCGGCGGTATCACAGGGTTCCATAACGTGCCACTGGTTACAGAGCCATCACTTATCGTTGGCCGCAAGGGAACTGTGGGCAGCCTCTATTGGGAAGACCGACCGTTTTTTCCAATAGATACCGTGTTCTACGTCAGAACGGGCAAACCGCTTACGTTCTGCTTTTACTTGTTGAAGACGCTGGGCCTAGAAGGTATGAATACCGATGGTGCCGTACCGGGTTTGAACCGGAATAATGTGTACCGATTGAAGGTTGTTGTTCCGTCGGATGAAGTTCTTGGTTGTTTCGGCGAAATGGTCTCGGCACTGCGTGCGCGGATATTCGCGAATGCACAGCAAGCCCAAACCCTCGCTACCCTCCGCGACACCCTGCTCCCCCGCCTGATCTCCGGCCAGTTGCGCCTGCCGGATGCAGAGAAAATTTCCGATGAGGTCACCGCATGAGCATTCCCGACCGTGCTGCAATTCTGGCCCTGCTCGACGAACTCGACGATTGCATTGCCGACGATCTTGAATGCCAATTCCTCGACTTCAAGCCGTGGCAGGGTCCGAAGGAGGACTTGAAACTGGCGTGCGAATACGCGGTGTGCTTTGCCAACGGCGCTGGCGGTGTGGTGGTGTTCGGCGTGGCTGACAAGGTTCGCGGTCGCGGGCGGGCGATCCACGGTGCGCGCGGGTACGATCTCGACAAGTTTCGCTACGGCGTCTTTGACGGCACGAAGCCGAACATCGACGCCGAGGTGGAAGAAATTGATGTACCGGAAGGCACCGGCAAGCTACTGGTCGTTCGGATTCGGGAAGGTGCACAAAAACCCTATGGAACGGCGGCGGGACTGTTCAAACAGCGCGTCGGCAAGAACTGCATGCCGCTCGATCCTCTGGCGTTCCAGCGGGCGCGGATCAGTACGGGCGCCGTCGACTGGAGCGGTGAACCGGCGCACGGGGTTGGCCTGAATGACCTTGACCCGCTTCAGATTGAACGAGCCCGGCGCGTTCTACGCAGCAAGGCGCCGTCGTCACCGCTTATCGAATTATCCGAACTGGAATTTCTGCAGGGACTGGAAGCGGTGCGCGAGGGGAAAGTGACGCACGCCGGCCTGTTGTTATTTGCCCGGCAGGACGTGCTGGCGAGGCATTGCCCGCAGGCGCAGTTTCACTACGTGCTGCAAGACGGTGAAACAAGCGTAGCACGCAACGACATTGATCGCTTGCCCTTACTCGAAGCCGTGGAGCGGATGGAACAAGTGTTCTCCGGCCCATTGAATCCTGAGAAGGAAATCGATGTCGGCCTCTTCAAGTTACGGATTCCCCAGTTTGCCTTGGAAGGGGTTCGCGAAGCGGTGCTAAACGCATTGACGCACCGGGATTACCTGCATCCCGGGGAAATTCTGGTTCGGCATTCGCGCGACGAATTGATCGTGACCAGCCCCGGCGGATTTGTAGCGGGCATCACACCGGAAAATATCTTGCGCCATGAGGCAGTGGCGCGGAACCGCACGTTGGCCAATGCGCTGGTAAAAATCCGGCTGGTGGAGTCCTCCGGTATCGGGCGAAAACGCATCTTCCGATCGGCGCTGGTGTATGGGAAACGACGACCCGAATATTCGAGCGACGGGCATTCGGTGACGTTGCGGATATTCAATCAGGGAGCGCACGAGACGCTGGCGGCGCTGGTATCCCGACTGGACGCCCAAGGCGCTGAAATCGGACTCGATCAGCTGCTATTAACCCGGCCCTTAAATAGCTTCGCTAAGCCGCGTATGCGGCATGAGGGTGCTGGAAATAGGAACGGATACGTTCGGGCCATTGTGCGATGCGATTCATGATGCGCATGGCTTTTTGCAGAAGATCCTTTTCCGAGCGGGTGGCCGGTTCGAGACGCAGGGACGTTTTGAAATCGTGATTCAGATATTCGTCGGGATTGGATTCCGGGGCGTAGGGCGGCAAGTAGAAGAGTTCGATCTTGTCCAAGCGAGGCTCGATCCATTGCTGGACGAGCTTGGCGTGATGCACACGCAGGTTATCGACGATCAGGAAGATCTTGGCCGGCGCCTCTTGGAGCAGAC
>NZ_JCANUT010000104.1:0-4208 GCF_059569095.1 Propionivibrio pelophilus DSM 12018
GTTCCTCGTCTCTCATGACCTCAACTTCTCGAACCGCCCGGTGCGGACCCGCATGCCGGGTGGTGTGGCAGGGGCGCAGCCTATGAGGGCTGCCCCCTATGCCGATCTGCGTCCGCTTGTGCAGCGGAACGCTCGCCCCGCTCACCGCCGTTCCATCACCGCGGCAAAGAATCCGTCCGTACCATGCTTGTGTGGCAACAGGCGCAGCCGTTCGTCCGCTTCGATCTCGATGCCTTGTCGACGCAGGATTTCACCCGCGTGGAGCACAGAAAACTCCGGATGATTCGCCAGAAAACCGGCCACCACCGTGTCGTTCTCGCAGTCGAGAAGGCTACAGGTCGCATAGACGAGTCGCCCGCCCGGTTTCACCAGCGATGCCGCGGCGGCGAGAATCGACGATTGCTTGGCGGTCAGTTCGGCGACGCTCTCCGGCGTTTGCCGCCACTTGAGATCAGGGTTGCGGCGCAGCGTGCCGAGACCGGAGCATGGCGCATCCACCAGCACCCGATCGAGCTTGCCGGCCAGGCGCTTGATGCGCTGGTCGTGTTCGGAATCAATGCGTACCGGATGAACGTTGGACAGCCCTGAACGCGCCAGGCGTGGCTTGAGCTTGGCCAGCCGCTTTTCCGCCACGTCGAACGCGTACAGGCGGCCTTGCGAACGCATCAGCGCACCGAGCATCAGTGTCTTTCCACCGGCACCCGCGCAGAAGTCGGCGACCATCTCGCCGCGCTTCGGCTGCATCAGGAAACCGAGCAACTGGCTGCCTTCGTCCTGGACTTCGATGCTGCCGTCGACGAACAGCGGATGACGCGCCAGCGCGGGTTTCCCGGCCAATCGGACACCCACAGGCGAATACGGGCAGGCCTCGGCGGACAATCCGTCTGCGCGCAGACGCTCAAGCACCGCGTCGCGTTCCGCTTTCAATGCATTCACACGCAGATCGAGGGGCGCAGGCTGGTTCAAGGCTCTCGCCAGAACGTCCAGATCCTCCGGCGCAAACTGCTGCGCGAGCTGTTCATACAGCCAGTCCGGAAGGTCGAGACGCACCGCTGGCGGCACTTCTTCCAGCCGGACGGCCTTGGCCTCCGCCAGCCACTTCTTTTCCGTGTCATTGAGCACGTCGTCCAATTCCCGCCGGTTCAGCCCCTGCAGGCAGGCAAGGTTTGCCAGGATCAGCCGCCGCGACGACACCTGATCGAGGCAACGCGCTGACAGCGAGCGCTTGTGACGCAGCACGGCATAGACGGTCTCGGCGATGAAGCCGCGGTCCTTGTGGCCGAGTTCGCGGTGCTGGCGAAAGTAATGCGAAACGACGGAATCGGCGGCAAACGGCGAACGCAGCAGTTCGGCGAGGAGCGATTCAGCGTGTTTGAGTTGGGCGGGAGAGAAGCGCATACGGTGTCAGGGTCCTGTTAGGATTTCGGTGGCCACCTGCACCAGGCTGCCTCCGTCGGAATCAAGGTGGCGAATTTTAACCGGGAGTTTCCGGTAATCGTAAGCGAGCCAGAATTCGGTGACATTATCGCCGGGCGCACGCACATGCAGGGTGCGCAGAACGCCGAGCGGCACCTCGATTTCCTCTTCTCCCAGCACCTCCAGGCGATAGGTGCTGTATTTCTTTCCGGTCGCAACGGGCAGCGAAGCATGCCCGCCCATTGGCAATTCGAGGAAGCCGAGCTGGTAATACAGCGAAAGCAGATCCTGCGCGCCGGGATCGAGAACCTGATCGCCACGGTTGCCGACCTTGATCCGCATCGTTTCCCAGTCGAACAGCGCCCGCTCGCGCGGCTTGCGCGTATCGCGCCGGATGGCGAAGACCTCGGGCTGCAACCCCGCCTCGGAATAGCGCCCCACGCTTTCCATCTCAATGAACACGGTGCGCAACAGACGCACCAACCCCGTCGTTTCAATCACCGAACGCAAGCGATAGCGCCCGTCGGCGAACTCCCATTCCTGATAAGCCCGTCCGATCCCGAAACCCGAGTCACCGCGATCGACACGAAAACGGATGACGCCTTGAGCAGGCAGGCGGGGTTCGGTCGGGGCTGCGGCAGGCGCCCCCTGCGCAGTTTCACCTACGTGCGGATAATCCTGCGCCGCAGCCACCGCCTCTGACCCGGCCACTTCGGCGATCTCATCGACACGCGTGTCCGCAGTGTGTGCCGGGACCTCCGACTTTTCCTTGATGGACGACGACGGAGGACGAACGGCACGTGGCTCGGGCATTTTCCGCGCAACCTTCCTGGAGGCATCAGCCTTGCGTGCCTGCTGTTCCGCGACGCGCCGCACGGTCTCGGCGGCTCTCGGCTCGGGTAACGGCGGAGCACGCAGCTCGGCCACGATCGGCAGCGGCGCCGGCTCGTCCGGCAGCTCTAGGGCCGGGCCGAACAACACGGCAAGATGCAGCCCCAGCGAGATAAACAGGGTGACGAGCAGCGCACGCGACATCACCCTCACCCGTCCGGTCAGTCGCTCTCCGACAGCATCGGCGAAATCACGGCGGCCTCGCCTGTCTGCTGCCCGGCCACTTCGACACGCCCGTCGAGCAAGCGCAAACGGCCTTCGACGAACCAGCGGACAGCCCGTGGGTAGATCAGGTGTTCCTGCGCGAGAACCCGCGCAGCCAGCGACGCTTCATCGTCGCCATTGAGGACCGGCACGGCGGCCTGAATGATGACCGGCCCGTGATCGAGCGTCGGCGTGACGAAATGCACCGTGCAACCGTGAATGCGCACACCATCTTCCAGCGCGTGCCGGTGCGTGTGCAAGCCGGGGAAAGCAGGCAGAAGCGACGGATGGATATTCATCATCCGCCCGGCGTAGCGTTCGACGAAACCGTTGCTCAGGATGCGCATGAAGCCGGCAAGAACAACCAGGTCGGGGGAAAACGCGTCGATCACTTCGGCCATGGCAGCGTCGAACGAGGTGCGGTCGGGATAAAGCGTATGGTCAATGACGCGCGTCGGAATACCCGCGACAGCGGCTGTTTTCAGGCCGGCAGCATCAGGCCGGTTGGAGAGCACCGCGGCGACGCGCACGGGCAGCGAGCCATCTGCTGTAGCTGCCAGCAGCGACTGCATGTTGCTGCCACGGCCGGAAATGAGGATAACGATGGACTTCATTCTGGATTTCATCAGGCTCAAAGCGACCCGACGGGAAGAAAGACCGCCGTCGCAATGCTCTGGGTCAGGCGCGTGATCGATCGACCATGCTTGTCGGCAACGACCTTGGCCAGAAAATCCAGCAGGCCGATGATGCGTCCGAATTCGCGCTCAAAACTCAGATTCGGGTTATTCGTATCCAGCTCGTTGGACACGAGCAGGAGGCCGCCGTCGACATTCCGCGTCGAGGACATCTTCCAGACGGCGATTTCGATGTTGCGGGCGCAATTGTAGAGCTTTTGCTCGTCGAGGTTGTCGAGCACGTAGAAATCGTTCTTGTGCTCGAACGCGGCATCGACCATCCCGATCAGGCCGGCCATGACAGCCAGGATCCGGTCACCCTGATACACGGCACTGAAAGCGAACAGCGCCGCATCGCCCTCGCGCCGCCCGCCAAGCTCGGGAAAATCGAGCCGGCCGGAGAACAGGCGATCGACAGCCGTATCGACGTTCAACCGACCGAATTTCTTCCATTCCCACGGATTGCGCTGGTATAGCTTGCGGGTCAGCCGGCGCAGGCCGGCCATCACCTCGGCACGGCTCGCGTCGATGACGCGGTCGATTTCCGTTTTCGCCAGATAGCGCGGATCAAACCGCGGTTCCTGTGCACGTCCCGAACGAAACTCGGTCGCACAGCCACCGATCGCCAGGAAGGCCAAGAACAACAACAGAGGAGCCGATGTCAGTCGCATCGACGCATGATAGCGCAGGATGCCGGCAGCCCCCCCGAAACATTGAAACTCAGAAACCTCCCAGCCACTTGCCTGGCACGATGACGAGCGCCGGGAAGAGGATCAGCAGGGTCAGGATGACGAGGTGCGACAGCAGGAACGGTGCGACCCCCTTGATGACCTGCGTCATGTTGCTCTTGGTGGCGCCGGCGACGACGTTGAGCACAGTGCCGACCGGCGGGGTAATGAGGCCGATCGAGCCGCAGACGACGAAGATCACACCGAAGTAGACTTCGTTGATCCCGGCCTCCTTGGCCACCGGCAGCAGCACCGGGGTGAGGATCAGGATGATCGGCGAGAGGTCCATCACGCA
>NZ_JCANUT010000105.1:0-4160 GCF_059569095.1 Propionivibrio pelophilus DSM 12018
CAGCGTGTAGATCCCTTTCGGTAGTCGTTCCATCCTTGTCCTCCGTTCCTCACATTTTACGAAACGTTGGACTCCACTTTTTTCAGCCTACCTCACCTGCGGGGGCGCATAGGCTGAACGATTGCAATGCGCAAGGGCCTGTCTTGAAGCGGGGCGTGGTCGTCGGTCGGCACCACATACATGGGCGTCCTGCTTCGAACCCCGAACAGCGCTCGTTGCTCGGCAATCCTCTCCTCGAACAGTTCAAGAAGCTCGTCTGCAGTTCGGGCCGCACCCACTGCAGCGGCGTGGTTTGCACGAAACTCGACCCCCGGCCAGCGCAACAACGTCGACAGCAAACCCGATAACCACGGAGATACAGGCCCAGGCTCGTCCAGCAAACCGCGCCCCGAATTTAGCATTCCGAATCGTCGCTTGAACCAGCTGCTACGAAGACCCGTGTAGTGACCTACCTCCTCAGTTACCAGGTAGCGTCGGCTTGTGAAATCAAACTCGCCCGTCAATGCCGCGCGGAGAATTCGCCCCAAGCCATAGAGCCACGCCCGTTCCTTGTCTACCCAAGGTGGGCGGCGGTACAGAGGGCTTGCCACTTCACTCCATGCCAAAGGCTGCACGGACAAAAAATCTTTCGCATCGGGTAGCGCATGAACATTCGTCCAGTCGTCGCATTTGAGCGAAATATCCATTGCGCTCAAGCCCGCGCCCAGGTGCGCCTCGATGCCTTTCACGCTCAATAGAGCCTTACCAAGCATCAGAATCCCGTTCTCCTGGCCGAACACATTGTCCACTTCCATCATGATGTGCTGAAGCGGTCGGACACTCCGGCGAGCCGCGCCGGAGCGGCGTGACGATGCTCGTCGGCTGGTCTCAATCAATGAGGGTGGCACGTACTTGCGCCAGCGCGGAGACCTGGCACCTCCCCCTTTTAGCGCGGCCATCATAAGGTCTGGCCGGTGGAGAGAAACAGTCGTGACCACCTCCGCCTGAATCGCATCGTCCTTAGTCACCCTTAGGCATTCCGCCAACCAAGCGCCAAATCGCCTCGGATGGGGGTGCAACTGCTGCGCAACGAGCGCCACGGGAAGCATTGTCTTCAGCGTTTCGGAACTGGCGGGTTCGAACATCATCGCTCGAATGAGCGCCTTGTAGGGTTGCAACAATCCTAGGCTACTATCTGTATCTGCCGACGCAGCCAATGAAACGTCACCGATGGACGCTAGATACAAATGAGCCTGTTGCAGCAGGTACCACGGCGAGTTAGTACGTTCAAGAAGAACACGCCGAGCCAACCCGCCCAAGTCTTCCCGGTAACCGGCAATATCGACAGACTCCGGGTAGTCTTCTTCAGGACGAAACCCCGTTTCAACGGCACCCGCGCGCAGTAGGTCCGCAAGAACGTATTCAGCGACACGAACCTGCCTGTCCCGGGCCACATCGAGGCCATCTTGTGAGCAAAACAGCTTGATGCTTAGCGCCTCAGCAACCGGCGACAACAATTTGGGGTGCGGAAACAGGTCCAGTCCGCAGCGAAGCAGTAGCACCAGCGACGGATTGTCGGCCCAGCACTTGATAAGTTTTCGTGCGGTGGACTCAAACTCATGAGCCAGGACCATGCCATTGGTCACACGGTCGCTGAGCGCGTTGCCGGTATCTGCGTGCCCCAGGACATCGGTCATCGCCAAACGTTGGCGCATCAGCTGGGCCAAACGAGTAGCCACGAAGCGCTTAACGGTGTCGTCGCGAACATCTGCGCTCGGCACAGCGACGGTTGATAGAGCGAGGCGCGACGGCTTGGGCTCTTCGGCATCCTCAATCTGGTCCGACATCCATAACAGACCGTCTAGTCCTCCTGCCGCCTGAGCCAGAGATTCCAAGTCGAAGGTGCCGCTGAGCTCTGCATTCAGCACATCCATAAGCGCTGATATATTGCTTTGAGCAGAAATTGAACGGTACGGGGTCAAGGCTTGCTTGCCAGGCGACAGTTCAAGAACCTTTTGCGCTCCCAGACGTTCGCGATGGCTCTTGAGCGCGGCGGTGATGAACGATTCCACGTGCCTCAGAATTGCATCTTGTCCCGGACCTGCCGTGCCACTCGGGGCTTCGACAACGATGCGCATATCATCCACATACCGACAGTAATCCAGTAACTTGATGTCGCTACCAATGCAGGTTGCTTGAATTGCTGTTTGATGAAGTTCGCGGTCCAGCCTCAGTAAGTACGCATTCGCCAGAAAGCCTGACGCAACCAATCCCTGCGGCAACCCTAACTCCAGCTTTTCTGCGCCCTTGCCATAAATTAGCTCTGCGTGGGCGTGGTCTTCTGTCCGCCACTGCCAATCAAAGATGCGCTCGGCTCGCTGCCAGAATGCCTCATCCGAAGCCGACCTATTGGGCAGCCCAAGGTCCTGTCGGTACTCCGCCTCAATCCGACATAGTTCCCGCAAGAGAGCCGCTGAGTCGACCCTGTCAAAAAAAGACTTGATGTCGAGGGAAACAACAAACAGCTCGCGTCTTGGGGGTAACTGTGACTGCAGTTCCGCACAGACGCGACGTGGCCTAGCCAGAAATGCGCGATAGTCTTGAAAGTACTGTCGGTAGGTTCGACTGTTGCCCCACGAAAACTGGGCTTGCGACGGCGCGTTTAGTCTCTTGACCCAGTTGCACTGAAGGCGGTTGCCGTAACTCACTACCCCTCGCTCGCGTATCGCCTGGATATCTTTCTCCGACGTATCCCCCTGCGCTGTCTCGACCGCATCCGCCAGACACATCATCACGGCCGTTGCCAATGTCTGGTCCCGGATAGAAAGGTGTGCCAATGGGCGCAGCTTTTGAGCAATGTCGCTCGAAGCTGTATCTGTACCCTGCTCATCTACCTTGAGCTTGGGGCCCCAATCATCGAATGTGGGTTCCGAACCGAGGCTGTCGATGTCCAGGTCAAGCAAGTCCTCCAGCGATTGAACAACCGGGGTAGGCCGAAATTCCCACTTGGCTATCTTTGGCGCGGGAACCAGAAGTAGGTTATGGGGACGAAAATCATCCTGGCTGACATCCGCGCCCCAGTTCAGGAGCTGAACCTCTAGGTCGACCGTTGACGCGTCCAGCTCAAGTACATCGGCATACCAATTGTGGCGTCGAATGAATGTGTGGGATTTCTTCCAGGCCTGAGAGAGAACCACAACATCGGCAAGGCTACTCCCTTTCGGAACCAGCTCTGAGTACTCTTCCTTGACCACAGACATTCGGTATCTCCCCTTAGATTTTTTGTTTTCGCAGCTCTTGCATTCCCGAGACCGTTACCCTCACACGCTATTGGAGCCCCGGCAGTTCGGGCACAAGCTCACGCTTAAATAGCAGATTTTCGTCAGAGCCGGGCTCCAATTCCAACACAACGTACGGAGCCCCGCGGAGTTCTTCAGGAGGAGACGAAGTTGTAGTCACGATAAACTGAAACGCGACACCGCTATCCGTGGCCAGTTGTTCTGCTGCCTCGGCTGCCGCCAAGAAGAATTCTCGGTAAAGAACCTCACTCATGTCAGCCTCGCGTGGGCAGTCGTGAACCAGAAACCCCGGATGACTGCTTGCTTCGGATGTGGCCGAGTCAAGCAAGCACACAATGTCTCCAATGAGCACTTCCAGAACTTGGTAGGCCTCACCCCCTCGCGAAACTTCAAACGGTCGTTGCTCGTGGTCTTGCACGAATCGCGCGTACCCTGGCGCGCCGAGCAACCTCGCCGACAGGCATGCTGTCAGGGCTCTAATGGTGTCGGCACGCGAGGACTGCAGCGACCGACGGCTAAGCAGGGCTGACCGAAGACCATTCATCTCGCCTTCGAGCCTTGCCAAACGCTCGCGCTCGACAATCAATTTGAGGTAGGCTGAAAAAAGTGGAGTCCAACGTTTCGTAAAATGTGAGGAACGGAGGACAAGGATGGAACGACTACCGAAAGGGATCTACACGCTGGAATTTCGGGCGGAAGCGGTGAAGCTGGTGGAAGCGGAAGGGCTGTCGGTGGATGCGGCAGCGAAGCGCTTGTCGGTGCCAAAGAGCAGTCTTGGCAATTGGGTGCGGGCGTCGCGTACAGGCAACCTGGCGAAGGTTGGGCAAGGCCAGAGGGTGCCGACGGAAACGGAAATTGAACTGGCGCGACTGCGCAAGGAAT
>NZ_JCANUT010000106.1:0-3933 GCF_059569095.1 Propionivibrio pelophilus DSM 12018
TTCGTTTGACTGGTTGGTGACAACTCCAGTCTGGCACATCGATGCCGGTGCAAGGGAGGAGTCCATCCCATTGGCCTGCGCCGGAATGACAAACATCTATGTGGGCCTATCAGAATCAAGTGGTGCACCTCTGGATCCCGGCCTTCGCCGGGATGACGGGAGCTGGGTTGAATCGGGAGCGCGCCCTTACAGCTTCCGATAAACCTCGGCCCCGGTCTTCACGAATTCCACCGCCTTCGTTTCCATCCCTTTTTCGAGGGCGGCTTTCTCGTCGATCCCCTGCTGCGCGGCGAACTCGCGCACGTCCTGGGTGATCTTCATCGAGCAGAAGTGCGGGCCGCACATCGAGCAGAAGTGGGCGACCTTGGCCGATTCCTTGGGCAGGGTTTCGTCGTGGAAGTCCTTGGCCTTGTCCGGGTCCAGGCCGATGTTGAACTGGTCGTCCCAGCGGAATTCGAAACGGGCCTTGCTCATGGCGTTGTCGCGGATCTGCGCGCCGGGGTGGCCCTTGGCGAGGTCGGCGGCGTGCGCGGCGAGCTTGTAGGTGATGATGCCTTCCTTGACGTCGTCCTTGTCCGGCAGACCGAGGTGTTCCTTGGGAGTGACGTAGCAGAGCATGGCGGTGCCGTACCAGCCGATCAACGCGGCGCCGATGCCGCTGGTGATGTGGTCGTAGCCCGGTGCGATGTCGGTGGTCAGCGGGCCGAGGGTGTAGAACGGGGCTTCCTTGCAGTATTTCAACTGCAGGTCCATGTTCTCCTTGATCATGTGCATCGGCACATGGCCCGGGCCTTCGATGAACACCTGGCAATCGTGCTTCCACGCGATGTCGGTGAGTTCGCCAAGCGTTTCGAGTTCGGCGAGCTGCGCTTCGTCGTTGGCATCATAAATCGAGCCGGGGCGCAGGCCGTCGCCGAGCGAGAAGCCGACGTCGTAGGCTTTCATGATCTCGCACATCTCTTCGAAGTGCGTGTAGAGGAAGCTTTCCTTGTGGTGCGCGAGACACCACTTGGCCATGATCGAGCCGCCGCGCGAAACGATGCCGGTCATGCGATTGGCGGTCATCGGCACGTAGCGCAGCAGCACGCCGGCGTGGATGGTGAAGTAGTCGACGCCCTGTTCGGCCTGCTCGATCAGCGTGTCCTTGAAGATCTCCCAGGTCAGTTCTTCGGCCTTGCCGTTGACCTTTTCCAGCGCCTGGTAGATCGGCACGGTGCCGATCGGCACCGGCGAGTTGCGAATGATCCACTCGCGCGTTTCGTGGATGTTCTTGCCGGTGGAGAGGTCCATGACCGTGTCGCCGCCCCAGCGGATCGACCAGGTCATCTTCTCGACTTCTTCCTGAATGGAAGAGCCGAGCGCCGAGTTGCCGATGTTGGCGTTGATCTTGGTCAGGAAATTGCGGCCGATGATCATCGGCTCGGCTTCCGGGTGGTTGATGTTGGCCGGAATGACGGCACGGCCGCGCGCGACTTCCGAGCGCACGAATTCCGGGGTGATTTCCTCGGGGATGCTCGCGCCGAAATTCTGCCCCGGATGCTGGCGCGTCATCAGCGCGGCGAGCTTGGCGCCTTGCGGGCCGGAGCCTTTCAGCGATTCGATATAGGCGCTGCGGTTGTTGTTCTCGCGGATGGCGATGTATTCCATTTCCGGCGTGATGATGCCTTGCCGCGCGTAGTGCAGTTGCGTGACGTTCTTGCCGGCTTTGGCGCGCAGCGGCTTGCGGTGCAGGCCGGGGAAGCGCAACTCGTCGAGTTCCTTGTCGGCGGCACGGATGCGGCCGAACTCGGACGACAGATCCTTCAGTTCCTCGGTATCGCCGCGCTCGGCGATCCAGCCGGCGCGCAGCGCGGGCAGTCCGTTGCGGATGTCGATCCGGGCGTTCGGGTCGCTGTAGGGGCCGGAACAGTCGTAAACGAAAATCGGCGGGTTCTTCTCGCCGCCGAAGGCTGTCGGCGTGTCGTCCTGCGAGATCTCGCGCATCGGCACGCGGATGTCCGGGCGGCTGCCCTCGACGTAGATCTTGCGCGAATTCGGCAGGGGTTTGACGGCCGCCTCATCCACGTGGGCGGCGGCGGCGACGAATTTTTCGTTGGCGTTCATGGCATTTCCTTGCAAGACGACGCCTTCCGGCGCCGGTAGGCTGATACACGCAAGGGAATGGCGAGGCAGGAACAAGAGAAGAATGAAACGACGCGGCGATGTTGCGTTGCGCTGGCCTTCTGTTTCCCTACGACGGCATTACCCGTACAGGTTCAAAGGGACTGTCTCAGCTACGCCGGGAGTTTGACAAAATTCGTGACAAGATCCGGCGCGGCACCCCTAAAGCGACTGCCTAAGTTACTGGAAACACAGGACTCAGGCAAGGCTTATTGCTTTCGACCGGGCTGCGCCGAATGAAGTTTCCGCAAAGTTGACTAAAGTTCTCGCTGACGTTTCCGTGAATGAATCGATGACGGCAAAAAACGACAACTCCTTACCGCTCCGCGCCATCGGGCGACTCACGGCCCTGCTCGCCCTGTCCCTCCCGTCCGCAACGCTCGCCGCCGCGTGGCAGACCGTGGCCACCGAGCCCGGCCGGCACGTCGAGGTCGACCGCGAGCGGATCGTCCCCGGGCAGGACGGTTCCGTCACCGCGACCGGGCGGATCATTCTGGACAATCCGATTGTCGATCCGCGCACGTCGACGTCCTATCGCATCATCGAATTCGAATCGCGCTACGACTGCTCGGGGCGCTCGCACTCCACGCTGAAGCGGACCTATTACAAGAGTGAAGGCGAAGTGCTGCGCCAGGAGGAAGTCCGCTCGCCGTTCGAGATGCCGGTGCGCAGCGGCACGCCGGACGACCGGATCCTGCGGCTCGTGTGTCGTCCGGCCGGCAGCGCAGCGGGCGCGCAGTCGGTCGATCAGGCGCTGGAAAAGGTCAATGAAGTGTCCGGTGACCTGCGCAAGGTCAACGAGGCGCTGGTTGCAGATGCGGTGCAGAAGGAGATGCGGGGACTGACGTCGCCGACGGGGAAACCGGCGGCAACCCGGAGACGTCCGGCGAAATCGGCCGCCTCGCCCAAAGCCTCGGCCCAGGCGGCCGGCGGGCGTGCCGCGTGGACCTACGAAGGCAACCGCGGCCCCGAACTCTGGGGGAGGCTCGATGCCGCCTACGCCACCTGCGCCAGCGGCCGCCGCCAGTCGCCGATCGACCTGCGCGACGGGATTCCGGTGGACCTCGACCCCATCCAGTTCTTCTACACCCCGAGCGCCTACCGCGTCACCGACGCCGTCCACCAGTTGCAGCTGACCGTTTACGGCGGCGGCATGATGTTGCTCGGAAAGCAGTACCAGCTTGGCCGCGTCGAATTCCACGTTCCCTCGGAACACACTGTCGCCGGAAAATCCTTCGCCATGGAGGCGCAACTCATTCATACCGGCGCTGACGGCAAGACGGCGATCGTTTCGGTCGTCCTCGAACCAGGCCAGGAAAATCCGCTGATCCAGTCCGCCCTCAACCACCTGCCGCTGGAAAAAGGCGGCGAGGTCATGCCGCCGGGGCAGACAGTGGACCTCAACCAGCTCCTGCCCGAAAACAAGGGCTATTTCACCTTCATGGGCTCGCTGACCCGGCCGCCCTGTACGGAGGATGTCCTCTGGCTGGTGCTCAAACAGCCGCAGCAGGTCTCCGCGCAGCAACTGGCGATCTTCCAGCGCCTGTACCGCCCGAATGCGCGCCCGGCACAGCCCGCCGTCTGGCGGATTATCAAGGAATCGCGCTAACCGGCGCGGGGTACAAAGGCGACAAATCCGTGATTTCGCGCTGGGTACAGATAGGCTACAACTAGCGCACATTGGGATAGGGGGCAGTCATTATAGACTGCGCCCCTCCCACACCACCCGGCATGCGGGTCCGCACCGGGCGGTTGGCATGGTTGAGGTCATAC
>NZ_JCANUT010000107.1:0-3752 GCF_059569095.1 Propionivibrio pelophilus DSM 12018
TTGGGAGTCTAGCTGCGTCATATTCCCCCTAGAAAGGAATCGCCAGCGCGAAGTGGATGTGCAACTCGCCGGTGCGCTGGCCGTAGGCCAGGTCGGCACCGATCGGGCCGGCCGGGCTGCGCCAGCGCACGCCGACGCCGTAGCCGACGGCGGGGCTCAGGCTGCCGACCGTGTCGGCTGCGTCGCCGGCGTCGATGAACGCCGCGGCGCCCCATTCGGGCGTGAGCCAGTGCGTGGCCTCGACGCTGGCGACACCGAGATAGCGGCCGCCGACGGTCGCCGAACCTTCCGTGACGCCGAGGCTCTGGTACGCGTAGCCGCGCACGGAACCGGCGCCGCCGGCGCGGAACAGGTAGTCCTGCGGAATGCCCTGCCGGGAGTCGGCCAGCGTCGCGCCGAGTTCGAGACGCAAGGTGATCGTGTCGCGCAGCCCGAGCGGCAGGTACTGCTGCCAGCGGCCATGCAGGCGCAGGAAGTCCTGGTCGGAGAGCAGCGCCTTCGCCGCGCCACCGATGCTCGCCTGCAGCACGGTGCCACGGCGCGGATCGAGCGGGTCGTCGACGTTGCGCCAGGTCCACATGGCGTCGGGCACCAGCGCCTGGTTGGTGCTCGTCTCGGCGCCGTCGGGATCGCGCTGCTCCTCCTGCCAGTTCAGCGACAGGCGCTGCTCGACGCTGCCGCGCGGCTGGATGGTCTGCACGCCGAAGGCGTGGCGGCGCGTCTCCAGTCCTTCAATGTCCGAGGTTTCCAGCAACGCGCCGAATCCGTGCCGCCGGTTCTTATCGTCCGGCGGCAGGAAAACGTCGGCGTAGGCAGTCTGCTTTTTCTGTTCGATGCGAATGCCTCCGTCGAGCAGCCAGGACTGGTTGAACAGGTCGGGGGTGTGGTAGGTCGCTTCGATCCGCGCGCCGGTGTTGGTGCTGATGCCGGCGCCAAAGCCGAAACGATGGGCAGGCCGCTCCTGAACGGTGACCCATACCGGGGCGCTGCGGTTGCCGTCGTCGTCGGTGACAGCGTTTTCGCGGTCGATCGTTACGCGCACCGAGGAAAAATAGGGCGTTGCCTGCAGCGTGCGCTGCAGTTCGCCGAGCTGGGCCTCGCTGTAGCGGTCGCCGGCCTTTGCCGCGCGGTTGTAGCGGGCGACCAGTCCCGGCTCATGGCGGTGCAGGCCGTCGACGCGCAACGCGCCGAAGCGGTAGCGCGGACCGGCGTCGTAGTGCGCACGCAGGTTTGCCTGGCGGGTTTCGCTGTCGATGCGCGCCTCGCTGTCGAGCAGGCGTGCGTCGGCGTGGTCGGTGGCGAGCAGTTCGCCGAGGACCTGCTGCTTGGCGGCGCTCCAGTCCTGCTGGCGGAATGGCTGGCCAACGGGCAGGCGCCAGCCGGTCTGTAGTTCGGTACGGACGGTGTTGGCGACGGAGCCGTCGATCGTCAGGTCGATATCGGCGATACGGGTGCGCGGGCCGGGGTCGATGTCGACGTGCAGTGTCGCGCCTTCTTCGCGCATCTTGATCACGGGCGAGAAATAACCCTCGGTCGCCAGGATTTCGCCGAGCAGTGTCTGCAGGCGGCGCGGCGAGATCGCCGACTCGGGGAGGTAGGGATTGATCAGCGCGGTGATCGGTTCCGGTGCGCGCAGCACGACCTCGGCGCGACCGGCGGGAACCGCCAGCGCCAGCAGCAATGCGCCCGCGATGCGGGAAAGGTTCCGGAAAGGCCACGACATCGGGTCATTCTACGCGCAGGATGTGGTCGTGCTACGCTGCCCGTCATGCCCAATTTCCCTGCAACGGAGGCTTTGATGGTTCATCTGACGACAACCCCGACGATCGAAGGCAAGCGCATCACGACCTACTGCGGCATCGTCGCCGGCGAGGCGGTGCTTGGCGCCAATATCTTCAAGGACATGTTCGCCGGCATCCGCGACCTGGTTGGCGGTCGTTCGGGTTCCTACGAGAAGGAGCTGCGCAAGGCGCGCCAGTACGCACTCGACGAACTCGCCGAGCAGGCGACGGAGCTGGGCGCGAATGCCGTTGTCGGCATCGATCTCGATTACGAAGTGCTCGGCGAAAAGAACGGGATGTTGATGGTGACGGCGAGCGGCACTGCAGTGGTGGTCGAGTGATGTCGGTGCGTTGAGTGAAAAAAACAACACGGCACGGAGATCGTACGGAGAATGCGGCAGCGCAATCGCATGGCGCGCGGTCATGAAGAAACCGACTTTGATCTGGTGCGGGAGATGGCGAAAACCAGCCACCCGCTTCTTTTCGCCTCGCTCAAGGTAAGGCGTGTTCGACATAACTCGAGTGTTGCAATTTGACAACACGATTGGCGCCTTTGCCACGCCAATCGCCACACCGAGGTTGCTTGCGTCGGGTGTGTTTGCGATGATCCGTCCAGCTTCTCATCACTGAGAGGTCCAGTTTGGCGGCGACAAGCGCGCTGCCGACCTTAACCCTAGAGGAGATTCACAAATGCAAAAGAAAATCATCGCTCTGGCTGTTGCCGGCCTGGTTTCCGGCGCTGCCTTCGCGCAGTCGAACGTCACGATCTACGGCATCATGGACGTTGGTGTCTATGGCTGGAGCGGCAATGACGAAAGCGCCACCGGTGTTGTCAGCAGCGGTCTGTCGACCTCGCGTCTGGGCTTCAAGGGTGAAGAAGCGCTGGGCAATGGCCTGAAGGCGATTTTTAACCTTGAAACAGGTATTGATCCCGATAACAAAGGTAACTGGAGTTCTGACCGTCAAGCCAACGTTGGCCTGACAGGTGGCTTCGGTACGGTCCTCGTCGGTATCCAGGGTTCGCTGAGCGACAACTGGCATGGTGGCGTGTCGGAAACGATGGGCAACATCAGCTCGCGTAACCTCATGCCCGCCGTGGTCGGCCGCTTCTCGAACGAAAAGGCTGACGGCGTCGCCTACTACTCGCCGGTGTTCAGCGGCCTGCAACTGGGTGCGTTGTACGGCACGAAGCAAGACGTCGACACTGATACCACGTCCCGTTCGGCTTATGTTCAACTCGGTGCTAAATACGCTAACGGCCCGTTTGCTGCCGCTCTGACGTATGCCCGCCTGAACGAGGGGACTGCCGATTCGGCTCTCCAAGACTGGACCGTCGGCGCAACCTACGACTTCAAGGTCGTCAAGCTGTATGCTGCTTACGAGCTTACGCAAAACTATGGTGCTGATGAAGATGACAACGCCGTTTGGACCCTCGGCGCTCGCGTTCCGGTCACCAAGGCTGGCACGATTGCCGCGTCGTATTCGCAAGCTGACAATGATGTCAAGGACACCGATACCGCCGCTTGGCAGATTGGTTATGAGCACGCCCTGTCGAAGCGTACGACTGCGTACGCTTCTTACATGCGTCTCGAAAATGACGACGCTGGCAGCGCTAAGCCCGCTAGCCGCTTTAGCGGGTCGGGCTTTACTACGCCCACGACCGACGAGAGCTACAACGGCGTCATGGTTGGTATCCGTCACCTGTTCTAATCTGACTCCGGTTAGATTCGAAATTGAAACGGGAGCTTCGGCTCCCGTTTTTTTGTTAACCCATGACGCAATCAGCAAAACCGGGGACACCAAAACCGGGGACAGACCACGGTTTTAGAGCAGGTCAGGCGATTTCAGATACTTCCGTTTTCTCGGACGACAGACGCTGGTGTCAAGTTTGAAGCGCAACACTAGAATTGATGCTGTAGGCATCAGGTGTTTGAGGCGTCAAGCTGTTCATCCGCGAGCAGTTTAGCGAAG
>NZ_JCANUT010000108.1:0-3657 GCF_059569095.1 Propionivibrio pelophilus DSM 12018
CCCTCACGCAGTTGCGCTTCACTTCGTTCGCTGTGATCAACTTACGGCGGGACTTGCACCCGCAGGAGTGCGCCCGTGCCGGGCGCACAAAGAAAAACGGGTTAGCGACAATGTCGTCTAACCCGTTGATTTGGTGGTGTGGCGTTTTCAACCAAACCACTCGCTATTGGGGCCAATGAGCATTGGTGCGTGTTGCTGCGGATCAAGCGCCAAGCAGGCGGCGACCAAGCACGGATTGCATGTCACGTCGTCCGTCCGCAATCAGATAAATGATGACTTGGCTGCCTGTGATACGGTAGATCACGCGGTAGGGCTTGAAGAAGGTCTGGCGGTATTCTTTGATCCCGAGACTAACCAGCTCCTTCGGGTAACTGCCGCGTTCCGGATATTTCGACAGACTCTCCACAACGTTCATCAACTCATCCAACACATAGTCGGCGTTGGCCACGCAGTCGAATTCGGAGATGTAGTCGTGGATGGCCTCCAAGCCCTGCTCCGCACCCTCGGTGAGAAGGACTTCGAACTTGGCAGACGTGCCTGCCATCAGACTGCGGCTCGTTTGGCGCGGAGGCGGGCGACAACGTCCACCACGGGCTTAACCTTACCTGCTGCCACGTCCTGGTTGCCCAGTGCGAGGATTTTCAGCAAGGCCAGCGTTTCTTGCGTCTCTTCGAACGAGGCAACGTCCTGCAATACAGCCTTGGCTTCGCCGTTTTGGGTGATGACCATAGGTTCACGCTGCTCCGCGAGGTTCGTCAGAACCTCGGCAGCGTTGGCTTTGAGGTAGCTGATCGGCTTGACTTGTGATGAGTAGCGCATGGCGATGCTCCAGATTTGGCGGGGCTTAATATAGTCTTTTTATGGTCTTTCGGCAATGTGCTTACGCACCTTCGATCACTCGCGCCACGTCGCCGTGGCACTCGGCGCATTTACCCACCAGCAGCAGATCGCCACCCTTGATGGCCCCGCCGAAATTGGTGATCGTCACTTCGTGGCGGCATTGCCCACACCAGACGTTGGCCAGCAGGCGCTGGCGGATATCGGCAGGGATGGCTTTCCAGTGCTGGCGGGCGGGGCGTGTGAAGGTGGGAAGTGACTCAATAGTCATGGTTCATTGCCTCCGGTGTGCGCCTCCAGCCAGCGTTGCCCAAGGGGCGTCAGACGATAGCGCTGGTTGCTGCTACGTGGTTTGTCAGGCAGGGTCATTTCGAGCAAGCCCGCCTCCAAGGCCGGCAACAAAAAGGCTTGTCGGAAATGCGGAGTGTGCTTTAGGCTGAGTGCTGCTTGCAGTGCATTACGAGTGTGCTCACCCCGCGCGGCAACTGCCAGCAACCGCGCCACTTCTCCGGTGACTTGGTCGGTGACTTGGTCGGTAATGACTCCATCCGGCCGTTTGGCCAATGGATGAACAGGCAGCCGGATTAGGCAAGACAGCCGATCGTCATCGGTTTCGAAGCGGGGCGCTGGCGAGCCATTGGCGGCCATGGCTTTGAGTATCTTGGGCACACCCGTCGAGCGGCCTTCAGTGAGGTCCAGTTCCTTCAGAAACTCGCCAATACGCCGGTTGCGATAGCGGCGGCTGACTGAGCAGCCAGCCTCGAAATCCTCGGTCTTGATCGAACGATCCGGCCCCGGAAAGCTGAGGATCACCAACTCGTCATAGCTGATGCGCACTTCAATCGGTTCGCGCTCCTCGTAAGAGCGGTGATAAACGGCATTCACCAAAGCTTCTTCGATGGCGATATAAGGAAAGTTCCACACCCGCGTGGCTTCGGCACGGTCTGGGTGCTTGAGCACGGTTTCAATCAAATAATTGCGCTGGATGAAACTCAGCGCGTCACGCGTCATACGTGCCAGCGGCCCCTTGAAAATCTTCTCATCAAAGCGGTCGCCACCCGCGCCTTCGGGGAACCACACCACGTCAATCTGCGTGTAGGGGAAAAAGCGTTCCGGCGCTTCATTGAAAAACAGCAGGCCGACATTTTTAGGCCAAGGCGACTCACTCGGACCACCCGCCAGGTTCATCTGGCGCGCCAGCGCTTCCACGGACATCCTATCGGCATCGTCGGCCAAGGCACTGCCCACCTCGCGCAAATACTCAAGCATCAGCGGTTTGGATAAATCGCTCAATTTTGCCTGCTGGTTAAAACGATCATCCCACGGCACTTGTGCGGTCAGGCTGAGTAGTTCCTGTTCGGTTCCGCCTTTCGCTTCGACCGTACTGCTGTAGCGACGGATGTAGTAATGCCAGGTTTTGTGCTTCGCGCTGACCGAGGACGGAGCTTTGTAAGGGCGATGCATCCCACCCGGCACCTGCAGCACGACAAGTTTTCACCCCTCGATTTCCTGAACGCTCAATGCCGGGAAATACGGCGGCTGGATCAACTGGCAGGCGGACAGCAGTTCCTGCTGAATTTTGTCGAGCTGGTTGTCGGCCAGCCCCACGGGTGGAAACACCGGCTGGCCGTTGGCGTCGCAATCCTGTCCGATCACCACATAACCGCCGCCGAGGTTTTCGAAGTCGTTGGCAAAGGCGCACACGGTGCGGATGATCGGGTCAGGCGCGTCTCCCAATCCTGCATCGTCATCGGGATCTTGCGCTGCGCCATGTCCTCGGCCACATCCAGATAGGCGTTGACCAAGCGGGAGAGTTGGGCCATTTCGAGCTCGGTCAGGTAGTTCTTGGCCACCACTACATCGAATTTCTGAATCTTGCCCGCAGGCGCATCCTTCCAGGTGGCCAGGCCCATGTTGGGCTGATCGGCGTCGGCACGGTGGTAGACCACTTCCGCAGCGGTCTGGCCGTGGATGGCCCAGTGCAACTTGTTCTGAACCGTAGCGAAAAAACGCTTGGTGGCCTGTGCCGTCACGTCGTAGTCCATCGCCGTGGCGTAGATGTCGGTGATCTTCTGGTAGAACTTGCGCTCCGAGAGGCGTATTTCGCGGATGCGCTGCAGCTGCTCTTCGAAATACTGATCGGTGAGCACCGAGCCACCTGCCTTGATGCGCTCATCATCCATCACATAGGCCTTGATGGTGAACTGCTCGATGATGCCCGTGGCCCACTTGCGGAACTGCACCGCACGCTCGGAATTGACCTTGTAGCCCACCGCGATGATGGCAGGCAGGCTGTAGTGCTGGGTGTTGTAGTTCTTGCCGTCGGAGGCAGTTATCCGGAATTTCCGGATAACTGAATTCTGCTGCAACTCGCTGTCGGAAAAAATTTTCTTTAAGTGCTCGTTCACCGTGCGAACGTTCACGTCGTACCCTGCCGACGACAAGCGGGTGCCGGTGCTAGACCGGAACGTCAGCCCGCCACGTGTGGTTCGTTATGTTGGCTGGCGTCCCTGCCTCCGATGCGGCAAGAACTTTTTCAGCCGCGACGTTGCAGGTGTTCGCATGTGCCTACCCTGCAAGGATGGCCGACGGGTTGAAGAATGGTAGTCCCTCAGTAACCACAGCAAGACCAGTGAGGCCGAGGCATAGCGGTGAGTCCCTCGTAAATCCAACCTCCGCAGCCTCAGGGCGGTTCCTCCTCGCCTGATGCGGCACTCAAGCCCGCCCTATTGATCCGGCCCGATGAAGTATGAACTTATCCGGATTTTTCGTGTCTGATGATGATGGAAAAAGAGAACGCCAGAAAGCAAACGCTGGAAC
>NZ_JCANUT010000109.1:0-3557 GCF_059569095.1 Propionivibrio pelophilus DSM 12018
GCGTCGATGCTGACATGCCCGCGCCCCTTCATCGCCGACGCGGCGCCGAACATGATGGCCCAGAGATAGAGGGCGATGAGCACTTCCTCGATCCACTGCAGCGGATCGTTAAGGATGTAGCGCATGAACACGGCAAGGATGGTGATCACGACGATGGCGACGGTAAACAGCTTGGCCAGCCAGTCGTCGAAACATTTAACGGAATACATGAAACCTCCTATTGACCATTCGGAATGCTCGCGCCATTAAGGCTGTTATAGGCGCGAGCGATTACCCGGCTCGCGGGGCGCAGAACGTTGCCCCGCTCGAACCGAGAAGAACTACTTTGGGTTTTCCGAGGACTAGCTGCTACTTCAGATAGGATTGCACTTTGTCATAAAGGCCAGGAGACCACTCAGGGAAGTGCGAGTACGTCGGCTTAGCTGCGTTTTTGAACGCTCTTTTGTCAACCTCAATAACCGTCACGCCTTCCTTCTTCATTTTTTCTATCGCTTCTGCTTCCGCGGCCAGGGTCGTTTTCTTCATAAATTCACCAGCTTCTTCTCCTGAATCCACCAAAGCTTTTCTAATTTCCAAAGGCAGCTTTGAAAAATACGCTTGCCCTGTCACCCACTGGATTACCATGTCTAAATGCCCGCTAAGGATCAAGTACTTCGCCGGCTCATGGTGCTTCTGGCCATAGAGCACCGGAATCGGGTTCTCGGCGCCGTCGATCACGCCGGTAGTCAGCGCCGGATAGACTTCGCCAAGCGGCATCGGCGTCGGGGTGGCGCCCATCGTTTTCATTGCGTCGATCTGGATCCGGTTGTTCGGCACGCGGATCTTCAGCCCTTTCAGATCCTCAGGCGTCTTCACAGGTTTCTTGGTGACCATATTGCGGGTCCCATACAGCCATGAGGTAACGATGTGAAAGCCTTTAGCCTCAAGTTTCACACCCAATTCTTCGAACCAAGGAGTTTTCGTCAGTTTCAGAATGTCGTTGTAATCGTTGCCAAGATATGGGCCGCTGAGAATTCCGAAATCTGGAACATAATCTGCAAAGAAGCCGCCATCTGTAATGTGAATGATCCCACTACCTAACTTCATTTGCTCCATAACGTCTTTTTTAGATCCCAACTGAGAACTCGGGTAAGGTTTCAACTCTCCTTTGCCACCTGTTTTTTCTGCAAACAATCGCGCCCAAACTCGTGCTGCCAGATCGATTGGTTCCCCGGGGTTGTTTTCATAGGCGATTTTGATCGAGAAATCTGCCGCTGCAACCGGAAGACTTCCGACGCCAAAGCAAAGCGCAATTGTCGTAAAGAAAGAAACCACAGTTTTTCGTTTAATCGGGAAAGACATAAGACCTCCTTGTTTATTTAGTAAAAATATGTCTAGCGCATAGATCGGGTTTCTATCTCATAGAATTAGATCAAGCAATGGAAACCGGAAACAGAGCCGACACACATCTACTGCAATTGCCGTGCCACCTATAACAGTCTGTTTTTTAATGGACAATTGGTTTTTTGAAGTGCCGATTTGAAATGTTTACCGTTTCACTATGAAACTCACGGTAAGGCAAAGAGGAGAAAGCGGAGTGCCAAGAAGAGCGAATAGAACGCAAGCCCGTACTGAATATTGTGTGAGCGGATTGGTGGCAGAAAACTGCCGAGTTGTCTGTAGGCACAATGAGCACGAAGAAACATGTAGCCCCTGAAAAACTCCTGGCCGGTCTGCTGACCGACTACAAGAAACCCGAAGGCCTGATTGGCGAGAAGGGCTTGTTCAAGTAACTGACTAGTTTGTGGTTGAGAAGGCGTTGGATGCCGAACTGGCTGCGTACCTCGGGTCACGGCAAGAAAGAGCCGGCAGCCAATGAGGCTGGCAATACACGCAACGGCAAGAGAAAGAAGACACTTAAGCGCGAATTCGGTGAGTTACCCATCGAAGTTTCGCAAGGTCGCAATGGCACCTTCGAGCCGCATTTGATCATCGCCAATAACAAGCAATAGTCTTATATTCAATTAAGGGAGCCTAGGCGTTCTTATATTTGTGCTACATTTTTTCGTTCATTTTTTGTGGAGAGTCCTATGCCGAAAGGTCAGCGTCGCACTCTGGAACAACAACTCGAGGATCTGAAGAAAAAACAGGCCGAGATCGAAGCAAAGATCAAAGCGAAGTTGACATTGTCGGCTGATCACAAAGCCATCAAGGCGATTATTGCCGACATTGAAAAAGTGGCCGATGAAGCGGGTGTCCTCGCCAAGGATGTTCTGAAAATTGTGTCGTCTAAGGTTTCCCCACGCAAACCCCGAACTCCGAACGTTTAATTTCCACACCGAACACAAGTTCCATTCCTATCCTCCAGATCGTGAAATTCCACGATCCGTTGGAGTCAATCTGTTTCAGCCTACCTCAGAATGAAGGAACGCGTGCGCATTGCAGTCTGATCAGACTGGATATGCAAACGGCCATTATGACTGAGGTTCTTCCGAAGGCTGTCCGGCAGGTTTCAGAGTCAAACGGACCTTTGAATGACCAACCGGATGGAGTGGTGAATGGCGGCTCGTGGCCGAGAGTACGAATCTGGAGTTCTACCAGTAAGCTGCCGGCCGGCATTTCACGCCCCGAAGCAACGGCAGCTTTGTGCAGGATCGCTCTACGCGGGCAACCGGCCATCAGCCGTCGTTCGCACGGTTCTCTGCACTGTCATTCAGAAGACTGGTCGACTCTGAAAGCTGCCAAAGGGCCAACGAAAGCCCCTCGGCCTTATGCGAAGCTTTCCATAAGGCCGACCAGCAGACGAAAGGGCGATAATGTCAAAGTCTGCGGGAGCAGGGGAGTATGTCGATATCGACAACCCGGTGTAACTATCTTTGATGGATTCGCCGGAAAACCCTAGGGGGTGGCGATGCGGCGGGAAACCCGATGATGGGTGCCGCTATATTCCGACCGGAATGCCTGCCTGGAATGGCTTGGCGTCTTGTTGCCTCAGCGATGGGGTATCGATTGGCAAACTGCTATTTTCCGGTCGGATTTTTGCCTGTCATTACCTGACAGGATTAGCGTGCGCCAGCTGCGCTGATGCTGAGTCGGCCTTCAGAGGCCTTGCGGTAGGCTTCGAGGGCGGCATCACGTGCTTCGCCAACCAGCGTGTAGAGCTTGACGAGTCCGTAGCCGCCAACAACGGCCAGTGCGGCAACGATCAAACGAATTTCGAGGCCGTGTTCAAAGAAGAAGCTAGAGCTGAGTTCCATGATGTTTCCTTTCACAAAAGTGGTTGTGTTGCGCTCATCAGGTGAAACATCACTTCATCTGACGGCCTCATCGTAGCAAGCGAGCACATGGGGATCTGTTGGCTCTTTTTCGGGCTTGTGTAACGGGCGTCTGGTTTTTGTGACCTCGTGTGATATCCGAAACCTTCATTGAACTACGCTGTCCAGTTGCGCTAGGAGGATTGGCGAATGAGTAGTCGGAAGCTATTAATGAGGTAGGCTGAAAAAAGTGGAGTCCAACGTTTCGTAAAATGTGAGGAACGGAGGACAAGGATGGAACGACTACCGAAAGGGATCTACACG
>NZ_JCANUT010000110.1:0-3530 GCF_059569095.1 Propionivibrio pelophilus DSM 12018
GCGTGTAGATCCCTTTCGGTAGTCGTTCCATCCTTGTCCTCCGTTCCTCACATTTTACGAAACGTTGGACTCCACTTTTTTCAGCCTACCTCACACTTCGGTACTACGCCGCACGGTTTGAGGCATGCCTACGGCAGAGACTTGACCAATGCTGGCGTTGACCCGTTGATTCGGAAGAAGGCATTGCATCACAAATCAATCACATCTCAACTCGTTTATACAGAATTGGATCGCCAAAAAATATCGCAGCTGTTGGCGAGCGCGTCCGTGGAAATGAGCGAAGGCGCATCAATAAGGGCTGTTGGAGTGTTCGATATGGGGTTTGAGGATGTTGATCCGCTTGGGCTCTTGTCTGGTCCCAATCCGCGATTACGGAGGGGGTGATGCCTAAGAAGACTGATTCTACGCATAAGCTTCTCGACCAGATGAGAATGTCTCGGCGCTATAAAGATGTATTAAGCGATATTTCCCTTGGTCGCCATGGGCTTGAGAAGTGGCGGAATTTGGCGCTCGACTGGATCGATACACTAAAGACAGATACGGACGCGCACGTTCAGGCTGTCAAAGTATTGCTGACAGACTACATCCTTAAGAATGGACTGAGTACGTCACCCAAAGACTTATATGACTCCCGCTTGGCGAAGCCGGAGTACACGGTGAATAAATCAGATTGGCGCGAGGTACAGGTATACAACTATATCTGCCAGTTCCTTAATTGGTCGTTCTCGCGCCGGATAAGGCCGTCACTGCTGGGTGATGAGGTTCAGTTTTACAAGTCACCAATCTTCCGGAGCCACAGGTCGAAAAAACTTGTGGCTGACCGGGAGCGATTCCTCGCGTCACAGTTAAGTGACCCCTTAAGGGTAGATGAGCTCTTTGGTGCACTGACAGAAAAAGACGCCAAGTTTGCGACGTGGATCAGTCTGGCAAAGGAATGGTTTTGTACTGTTCCCGCGGAAAAGCGTGGTATTTCGCTTGATGCTCTCCAGCGGTTTTTCGTGTCTTATCTGCTCGAACATAAGGTGGTCGAAAAGCCTCGGCAATTTTTCCTTCTAAAGACGTCAGACGAGTTGCCCTTGATTTCGTCCGTGTTCAGATTTTCCGCGGCAGGCGACCTGGATCGTTTCGTTCAATTGAATGCGTTTCTCGACTGGACCTTGATTTCATGCCGTTTAAGCCAAGAAACGCACGGTAACCCGTTCTCATCTAGCCGTCTTGGCGCGCGGTCCAGGACTCGTATTGCCGATGACAAGGACCTTTTGTATCTGAGCAGGCTTGATCCATTGATGGAGGATTGGCGGCGACTTGCTGCTGAGTGGTTATCGCGCAGCCCAAAGCAATACAGTCATCGAATTTGGGCCCTGTCGTATTTTTTTCGACGGTACATTATTCCCCTAAAACTCGACCGAAATCCTATTGCGTTTCTCAGTGCACACACTGCAAATCCTCCGTTTCTCGATGTCTATTTGGCATCGAAAACCAAGGGAAAGAAAGGGATGGCGAAAGCGCTGACGGACAATGATGTACGCACCAACAACATCGTGCACGACTTTTTGCAGTGGGTACTTGAAGAGAAATTGTCTGAAGAAGATGACTATGGACGTCAGACCGTACCTGCGGAACTGAAGAATCCTGTCGAATTTCAGCCGACTGGCTACAACAGAGCTTTGGCAGAAAGTAACAAAAGCCCACTTCCCATTCGGTACATCGTCGAGCTACGGAAGATGTTGGCCGAAGGTCCGACATTCGGCGACTGGAAATGGGCGCAAGGGGCGAGTTCAGGTTCGTGGTTTGACGTATCTCCGGAAATTATCGACGACGAAGACCCCAACTGCGTTTTTAGGGTGACGGATGATGAGCGAGTGCAATTATGGTCGCCAGTACGAAGCGTGGCGCTGTATGTCAAGCTCGAACTCCCATTGAGGACGTATCAGGTTCGAATGCTGGATTCAGGAGAGGCCGATACTTGGCGCTATGAAAATGGCGAATTCGTGGAGAACCCCAGCCCACTTGCCACCGGTACACCTCAGCGTCCATACAAGAAAGGGGTCTTTTACAAGAGCAACGAGGCTGGCTCGGATAATGAGGTTGGACTATTCATCAACACAAACAAGACAGCTGATATTGACAAGCCAGAAGATAAGAAAGGCTACGTGATCCCTTGGACTCACGCGCCTGCGCTCTATTGGTTGGAAGCTCTCCGAAATTGGCAGGAGAAGTACAACCCGATTATGCTTCCAACGCCGTGGACCGAACTAAATGTTGACCATTTGAGACATGCTAAACACGAAGAGACGCTCTTTCAGCAAGGCACGGCTTGTTTCCTTTTTCGTGATGCGTCGGCGTTTCGAATGGAAAATCGCAAAAAGCCGTTGCCAGATATCCATTTGGACAAGCTGTGGCACAGGTTGCTCACTCGGCTTGAGGCAGAGGGAGGGCACAAGTTGCCAGATGGTACACCTGCTCGATTTACTTCACAGGCGCCCAATTCGACAGCAACATTCTTTCCGCTTCATGCACTTCGGGTATCGCTGATTACCTATTTTGTGATCGATGCGGGGCTTCCGATTCAGGTTGTTTCCAAGCTGATTGCGGGGCACTCACGAATTCTCATGACGCTTTATTACACAAAGGCGGGAATTTCGTATGTAAATGAGGTGTTGGCGGAAGCGGAGCGAAAGGCTTTCGACAAAGCCGCGGAGAGCGAGAGACACTTTCTCCGAGATCGAACCTATGAGAGCGTTGCGTCTCGCTATGCCTATCTTAGCGAAGACGCTCCTTCTGCTTATGTCAGCCAACCGAGTGCAGCATCCACTATCTTCGAAGACAAGGGGATTTGTCCGGTAGCGGGGCAGTTTTGCGATGTGGGTGGCCCTCCTGCTACGGCTACCAAGGTAAAAACACGGTTTTTGCCGGTTCCGGGGTATCCGAAACGGAATTGCGTTCGCTGTCGCTTCTTCTTGACCGGCCCTGCATTTTTACCAGGCTTGGTTGCTCACTTCAACAAGCTGAGTTACGACGTAAATAATGCATCAGAGCGGTATGCAAGACTGGATGCTATTGTTCGGGAACTAGAAAACGAAAGGTTTTCATATCAGCAAGAGGATGAATATTTCCCGAAAACTGGGGAGCTTGAAAGGGTTCAGCAACGCTATGAGGCGCAGGCAGAACAACTCAACCAATTGGTGCTGGATATGCAGCATTGTCATAGGTTGGTGACCAAATCTGTCGAACTTGGACGTGCTGAAATGGTTGATTCAAAGCTGCAACTGGCGACCAATGGAACTATTGCTGACCTTGGGTTTGCCCTGAAGGAAACCCAGTCGGAGATACATCAGATTGAGGTTGTTTGCGAGAACGCCGTTTTCTATCCGGAGATTGATGCCCGGCAGGCGGTTCTTCGCCGTTCGCATTTGCTCGACTTGATGTTCGATCTTATTAACCCGGCCCTTAAATAGGCTGTTTGCTGTATGATTTCCGCATGGAAAAGATTGATGCGCGTAAGCTGGGTTATGAGGGGCGAGATACGC
>NZ_JCANUT010000111.1:0-3487 GCF_059569095.1 Propionivibrio pelophilus DSM 12018
ATGACCTCAACTTCTCGAACCGCCCGGTGCGGACCCGCATGCCGGGTGGTGTGGCAGGGGCGCAGCCTATAAGGGCTGCCCCCTATGCCGATCGCTGCTTCGGCTGTTCGGCCTGAGCCGCCGTTGAGCTGCTGGGGCGAGTCGGTCAGCAGTGTGCTGGTTACCCGCCGCTTAGCCGAGAGTTACGTTGAACGGCCGCTCCTCCATACGGCGAATTCAACACCTGCCCCTGAGTGGGCTGATGCCGCCGGGAAATTCGACGTCCGGGAAGTGATCAGGTACCAGCCACTTCGCTGGGATGTAGCAGTCGCCAAGCCTCAAGCCCAGTTTCTATCCTGGCAAGGCAGTCAGGCCAGGTGTCTTTGAACCCAAAGGGCCGGGGGTACGGGCGACATTCATGATCCAGCACACCATGGCGTCGTAACCGACGAGTGCCGTGAGCTCCACCGTCCCAGCCTCCCCGAAACGGGAGGTCGATTCGGTGTAGGTCTCATCACTGACGCCATTCCGGCGCATCAGTTCGGTGACGAAATCGATCGTGCACTGCTCTCCAGGCGAAAGAGTGCGGGGGCGTCGTCCGGCCGCCAGCGAGTCGATTGCTTCGGCAGCGACGCCCGCCTTGATGGCTAGAGGCGCATGGGTTTGCCACTCAAACTGGTTGCCCGTTTCCCTTGCCACCACACAGATAGCGACCTCGCGGACGCGGTCTGGCAGTATTCCATCAAACCGCAAGGCTTCTCCCGTCTTTCCGATGCGCTCCATCAGCACGGGCGTCTGCAACAGGGGGACGAAGGGACCGAAAATTGCCTTGCGGGGGCCGTTGATGATGGCGTCGGCCGCCGCCCGTTGGGCTTCGCTCATGGCTTCCCGATCAGGAATCGGTAGCCGCTCCGCCTTTGAAAGACCAAAGCCTTGGGGGGTGTTCATGGATTCCACAGAATTACTCATCGACGCTCCTCAGTGAGACTGGCGGCGTACCTCGCGCCACAGGTAAAAAGCACTCCATAGCAGACCGGCAGCCGACAGGGCCAAGGCGTAATTCAGCGCGGTGGAGAAATCAGTGGTAAATCGGCCGACGGCCGCGGACGCCACCGGGCCCATCAGCTGGCCGAACGCGAAACCTGCGGTCATCCGCCCCAGGACCACTGTCGCATTTCCTTCCGCCCGGGCTCGCGCTTCCTGCATGGCAATCATGGTGATGACCATGAACGTTCCGCCCACCAGCAGCGCTGCCAGGGAAACGCTGGAGAGGGAGCCCCAGAGGCTGGGCAACAAGACGCCGATCGCCATCAGAAGGTGGGAAGCAGCCCAAACACTCAGGCGGTTGGCCTTCTTCAGTCCCCACGATACAACGACGGTAGACAGCGCTGCGGCCGCCCCAAACAAGGGCCAGGCCAGACCGAAGACCAGGGGATCATCGACCAATTGTCGCGCCAGCGCCGGCAGGTAGGTCGCGGGCAGGATGTACCCGAAACCGAACAGGGTGTAGCAGACAATGAGGCCGCCGGTATTGGCAGGCGGCTTGTGCGAGGCTCCTTGGGGAGCCATCGCGCCAGGGCTGGTGACTGGGGAGTGCAAGCCCCGGCTCACCGCCAGCGGAAAAAGCGTCGCAATGCCTGCCAGGGCCCCCAGTTCGATCCACATGCCAAGGGCGGAGATCTCGGGCACGGCGGCGACGAGACAAAAGAGGCCCGTCGCCGCGATGCCTAGTCCGACGCCCGCGAATATGGTGCCTGCCAGATGAGGGCGGCCTAGAGCGGCGAGCCATCCCAGTCCCCAGGCGCCGGTAGCCACCAGTGTCCACGCGCTCAGCACGCCCGCCACAAACCGAAGAACGACCCAGGTCGGGACCGATGACGTCCAGCCTACGGCTGCGGTGGCGATGACGGTGCTGATCAGTCCCAAAGCCAGCAGCGATGCGGATTTGACCCTGATTCGGCCAGCCATCAAAGCACCCACGAGGTAGCCAAGGTAATTGCTGGCCGCGATCATTGCGCCTGCTTCGCTATCGAGCAAACCATCACGAACCATCAATGGAAAAAGGGGGGTGAAGGCAAAACGCCCTACCCCCATGGCAACGGCGAGGGAGATCGTCGCCGCCGTACAGACGATCACGGCGGCCCGACCCGGGTTGGTCCAGGAAAAAAGAATCGAAGTTGTCATGGGCGTCATTAAAACCTAACTCGACCGCGCTGACTAATGAATAACTGTGGACTATCATTCTCTAAATGAGAACACTTGATCTTGAGTCCCTCGCTATCTTCCGTACCGTCGTGGAGGAGGGAGGCGTCATTCGGGCAGCGGAGAAATTGCACCGCGTGCCGTCCAATGTCACGACCCGTATCCGGCAACTGGAGGAGTTCCTTTGCGTCCGCCTATTCCGCCGGGAGGGGCGAACGCTTAGTCTGTCCGCCGAAGGCCAGACGCTCCTCAACTATTCGGTGCGGCTTCTCCGCCTGGCTGATGAAGCGACCAATGAATTACGCACCGGGAAACCTCAGGGTATATTCCGCCTCGGTTCGCTGGAGAGTACGGCCGGCAGTCGCCTAGCGCCTATCCTTTCCCGTTACCATGCCGAAAATCCTGAGGTGGTCGTGGAGCTTATGACGGGGACCACGGGCGCCCTCATCAACCGGGTCATGAATTTCGAGCTTGAGGCCGCGTTTGTCTCCGAGCCATTTACGGCTCCCGAACTGGAGGCACTGCCCGTATTCCGTGAGGAACTGGTCCTGATTACTCCCCGAGAAATCCGGAAAGTTCGCACGGCCAAGGACCTTGGGCGATCCACGATGATCGCCTTCGCCCACGGCTGCTCCTATCGCAAACGCCTGGAAGACTGGCTCGGCAGCGGGAATGTGATGCCCGAGCGTGCCCTGGAATTTGCGTCCTATCAGGGGATGATTGCCTGTGTAGCCGCCGGGACCGGCTTTGCCATTGTCCCCAAATCCGTATTGGTGACCTTGCAGGCAAAGGAAAAGGTGACTCAGCATCCTCTGCCTGAGCGGGTCTCCACCAATCGAACCCATTTTGTCTGGCGGGGGCAGCCGTCTCTGGCGTTGGAGAGACTGATCAATCTATTGCAAGCCCAAGACACGCCCAGCATGGAGACTGAGGCTCTACAGAAAGGTTAGGCTCTTCAAGGTCCGCTGAACCAGCTTTTTCGCCTATGGGGTTGTGAGCGTCGCGGATGACGGCTCACAGCCGACTGCCCGCGTAGAGTGATCCCGCACAAAGCTGCCGTTGACTTGAGACATGCAACGCCGAACGACTGCTTACTGGTGTAAAACGGGATTCGTACTCTCGACCACGAGCTGCCGCACGAGGCTTCCGACAAACGGTCACCCGAGCGACTACAGCACTTCGTAACCCGCCCTTGGGCCAAATCCAGCATCTAGGGAAAGGCCGAATAAGTACCAAGAACAGTGAACGATTCTTTTGTCATGGAGTCTGACTGTAGAAGCTGATCACTGGGACTGAAGCGATGAAG
>NZ_JCANUT010000112.1:0-3420 GCF_059569095.1 Propionivibrio pelophilus DSM 12018
GGCTGGTATTCCGAAGCCAGCGTGCGCTCGATACAGGAGAAGGCCGGTCAGACCGCCGTCGAAATGCTGACGACCGGCATCCCGACCAACTGGGTTAATAAGTGGTAAGCCGGTGGTTTCGCGTAAGGGTTTTAAACAATCTTGACGTCGTCTAGTGAACGCTGTAGCGTTCGCGGCTTAGATGGATCGATCTAAATTTGAGCGAGATTAAAAAGAGTTGTACGTAGTAGGTGGTGGCTACCGAGGTTCGGATACACGAATCGAGGGGCAAATATCATTTGTGTCATTTGAGGAGGAAAAACGAAATGAAAAAATTTTCATTGTCGGTGGCATCGCTGGTGGTTGGCACGACGTTCGCGCTGACCAGTCTCGTCGCGCCAGCACAGGCGCAGGAAAAGGCCGTCAAGCTGAAAGCCGGTATCGGTTCCAGCCTGACCGGTAGCTCGCACGGTCTGGGTATCGCCAAGTTCAAGGAGTTGATCGAGAAGGAAACCAATGGCCGCATCAAGATGCAGTTGTTCCCAGACGGTCAGATGGGCAACGACAACTCGATGATGGATTCGTTGAAGATGGGCACGCTGGATATGATGGTGACCTCGTCCGCGCCGATCGCTAACACGACCAAGACCTTCCTGGTCTTTGACCTGCCGTTCCTGTTTACTTCGGAAAAAGTGGCTGACACGGTGCTTGACGGCCCGGCCGGACAGGAGATTCTCGATACGCTGAAGGGTACCGGTCTGATCGGCCTGGTCTTCTGGGAAAACGGTTTCCGTAACATCACCAACAGCAAGCGCGCGATCAACACTCCTGAAGACCTCAACGGGCTGAAGATTCGCACGATGCAAAACCCGATCCACCTCGACTCGTTCAAGGGCTGGGGCGCCAACCCGGTGCCGATGCCGTTCAACGAAGTGTTCACGGCGCTTGAGCAGAAGGTTATCGACGGACAGGAAAATCCGAACACCCTGATCTACGACGCCGGCTTCTACGAGGCCCAGAAGTATCTGTCGATCACCCAGCATTTCTATACCCCGTTCGTGCTGATGATCGGCCAGAAGACCTGGGACAAGCTGGGCGCCAACGATCAGAAGCTGATCCAGAAGATCGCTCTCGAAACCCGCGGTTACGAGCGCAAGGTTAACCGGGAGAACAATGCCAAGTACCTCGATCTGATGAAGAAGAAGGGCATCGAGATCAACGTGGTTTCGCCGGAGAACCTCGAGAAGTTCAAGGCCTCGGCCAAGGATATCTACGCGAAGTTCGCCAACGATATCGGCAAAGAGCGTCTGGACAAGGTCCTCGCTGAAGTTGCCAAGGTTAAGTAATAGGCTTTATTTGTCAGGCCAGGCAGGGCGCAAGGCGCTTTTCCTGGCCTTTCGTTCGGGCCGTTCTCGGGCCGAATCAGGAGGTTTAGGAGTTCTATCATGCTGCGTTTTTTCGATAAATTGCTGGCATTCGTCACCGCTTCTGCGATGGCGGCGATCGTGCTGATCGTGTTTGTTAACGTGGCCTTGCGTTACATCGTCAATACCGGGTTGACCTGGAGCGAGGAGATCGCCGTCAACCTGTTCGTGTGGGTTATTTTCCTTGGCGCCATCCTGGCCGGGTTGGAAGGCTTGCACATCAAGGTCGATATGCTGACCAAGAAGCTGCCGAAGGGAATGCAAAAGGTCTTCATTGTGCTGTCGAGCCTGTGTGTCCTGTTCGCCATGGGCGTGCTTATCGTTGGCGGTATCGATGTCGTGAAGGTGACCGACAAGAATATTAGTCCGGCAACCGGTCTTCCGTTCTCTTATGTGTCGGCTGCACTCGTCGTGTGCGCTGTCTGTCTCGTTTTCATCACCTTGTACAACATGTACAAGGAGCTTCGCGCCGATTGACCGCCTGAGGTCGTGTTACAGCGAACTAATCAGGTTCCAATCACGACTGGTACTCGGCGCAGCGTCACTCGATTTCCACAAATCTTATTGCGGTATGCCCATCAGGAAGGGGTAGCACGATGGAAGGTCTTTCCTTAATTTTCTTGTTTCTGGCTGCGTTGTTCGGCTTTCTTGCGATCGGGGTGCCGATTGCCCACACGCTGGTGCTCGTAGCCGTTTCCCTGCTTTTCGCGATCGATAATTTCGAGCCGCAGTTTGTCGCCCAGTCGGTCATCTATGGCGCGAACAGCTTTACCTTGCTCGCCATTCCGTTCTTTATTCTCGCCGGCGAGATCATGAGCTATGGCGGGATCTCCAAGCGGATTGTCCATTTTGTGGCCTGTCTCGTCGGCCACGTGCGCGGTGGTCTGGGCTACGTCGTGATCATCGCCAGCGTCATCTTCGCCGGCTTGTCCGGTTCGGCGGTTGCCGATGCCGCAGCGCTTGGCGCCATCCTCATTCCGATGATGGTGCAGATGGGCTACGACAAGGCGCTGTCGGTTGCGTTGATCTGCGCATCGGCAATGATTGCACCGATCATTCCACCGAGTATTCCATTCATTCTTTACGGCGTGGCTGGGCAGGTGTCGATCGGGCGCCTGTTCATGGCCGGGATCGTGCCGGGGCTGATTCTTGCCGGTGCGCTAATGAGTTTCTGGTTCTACCTCTCGAAGCGGAACAACTTCCCCGTCGGAAAAAAAGCGACCCGTGCCGAGGTGTTTGAGGCGCTCAAGAAATCTATCTTCGCGTTGTTCATGCCGCTCATCATTGTCGGTGGAATCCGCTTCGGTATCTTTACGCCTACAGAAGCCGGTTGTATTGCCGTGATGTACGCGTTCTTCATTTCCACAGTGATTTATAAGGAAATGGGTCTGAAGGATATCGGGCACGTCCTGGTTGCGACAGCGAAGACGACGGGTATGGTGCTGTTGGTCGCTTCGACGGCGAATGCGGCGGCATGGGTTGTTACGTCGGCTGCCGTGCCTCAGGCGATTGCCGAAGCCTTGTCCGGCTTCTCCGACTCTCCCTTGGCGCTGATGCTGGTGATCAACGTGTTCCTGATCGCGCTCGGGATGGTCATGGACCTGGTTCCTGCGATGCTGATCTTCACGCCGATTTTCATTCCGTTGATCAAGGCAGTGGGTATCGACCCCGTGTATTTCGGGGTGATCATGACGTTGAACCTGGTGATTGGTCTGATCACGCCGCCGGTCGGGACGGTGCTTTACGTCGGTTGCGGCGTGGCCGGGCTTTCGCTGGGCGAACTCGTTAAGAAACTGTGGCCGATTTTGCTGGTTGAACTGGCGGTGTTGGCACTCCTTATCGTCTTCCCGGCGATCACTCTGGTTCCGGTGAAGTGGTTTAGCTGATGGTTGTTTGAAGGTCTAACAATCAGGTTGTTCACGTTTGTTCAGGAGCAAGGAAATGGCATCGAAAGACAGGATGGCGGTACTGAGTGCGTTGATGGAGCAATCGGTGATCCCGGTGTTCTATCACCCGG
>NZ_JCANUT010000113.1:0-3303 GCF_059569095.1 Propionivibrio pelophilus DSM 12018
TCCTTCGTTTGACTGGTTGGTGACAACTCCAGTCTGGCACATCGATGCCGGTGCAAGGGAGGAGTCCATCCCATTGGCCTTCGCCGGAATGACGACGCCTGTGTTCTCCTTGCGCCAGAGAGCGTTGCTTTGCTTCATGAGAAATACCCGTGCAGGAACCAGCCGCCCGCCGCGCATTCGCGGTAGATCCACAGCCATGCGGCGTCTTGCGACAGGGCGACGAAATAGTCGCGGCGAACGTCTCCCTCCTTCTCCCCCGAGTCCCACCAGCCCGATTCGATGCGCTCCGGCCCGGTGAGCAGTTGCAGCGGGCCGCGGCGATACGGGCGGCCGTCGACTTCCGGCAACGGTTCGGGTGGATCGAGCAGCCAGAGCGGACGGGGCGGCACCGGCGTCGCGGAGGGTGCCGCCTTTTCAAACAAGCCGAGCCGGCGGGTTGCACACTCCGGGCGATGATCGGCGTGCGCCGCGATCCGATACACCCGCCCGTCGCCGAGCCGCGCGCTCAGTCGCTCGAACAGCACGCCGATGTCTTCCTGCCCGGCGGGACCACCCGCGACTTCATCGAGCAATGAACGGTTGCGCCCGGCCAGCGCGGACACCTGCGTTGCTTCGAGGCTCAAGGCCTCGACCGGAGCAGCCAGCGCGAGGCGGTCCAGCCGTTCGCGCAGCACGCGTTCGAAGCGGACGCTGTCGGCGGTCGGTTCGGCGAACAGCAAGGGGAGGCGCGTCTCGTCACGGCGATGCATGAGGCGCAGCACCGCCTCGCGCACGCCGGCCTGGCGTGTCGTCAGCCAACCGGACAGCGCGGCGGTCAGGCGGCGCGCGGCGAACAGCAGGGCTGCAGCGGTCTCCACCGCCGCGGGCAGCTGCAACGGCAGGCCGAACTGCGCGGGGAAGACGAAATCGGCGCGCGGATCGGGCTGCTCGCCATAGGCGCGGGCGAGCAGCAGCAGGCTTTCCACACCGATGCGCTGGCCCAGCCCGGCGCTCGGCAAACGGCGCGCCTCGCCCAAGGTACGCGCGCCGAAACGTCCCAGCGCCGTCGCTGCCTTGGCGGGCAACAGGCTCACCGGCAACGCGTCAAGTTCGGCACGCCAGCGGCCGACATCGACGCAACGCGCATCCGTGTGCTGCCGCGCCAGCCACTGGGCGCCGAGAGGCGTCGGCGCCACGGCAAGACGGGCGCAGAACCCCTGCGCGGCAATCCCCTCGGCCGCGACCGCGCACAATTTCTCCAGCCCGCCGAACAGGCGCAGACAGCTGCCGATCTCCAGCAGCAGGGTTTGCGGCGCCAGGCTGACCCGCGGCGTCAGGCCGCCGGCCCAGCAGGCCAGCGAGCACAGCGCGGCGTCCTCCTGTTCGCGCCGGCGGGCCAGCAGAGTCACGCCGGGCGCCAGCGCCCGTGCCGCCGCAACGCCAACCCCCGCTTCGATGCCTGCCCGCCGCGCGGCCACGTCTCCGAGCAGGACACGGCCGTGCTCAACAACGGCGCTAGGCGACGGCAATGGGGCGTTGGCTTCGAGAGGCAGATGCGGCAGATGCAGGGCGAGCCAAAGAGGCGTCATGGTCTTCACGCCACGCCAACGGGCGCGGCACATCAAGGAAAAGCGTCCGGCCGCACGGCGGACCGCGCCGCTTGAGCACGTTCACACCGAGCATTCCCCGTCGGCCCGGAGAAAGCATCAGGCGCAACGGCGCCGCCGAGGCTTCAGGACGGGCGCGCCGCGGCCGGAGCAAAAAGGCCAGCGTGGAGCGTCCGCTCACCGCAACCTGCAGGCGGCGCACCTGGGCGGGATCGACCGCGTTCGCCCAGCACACGACGGCGCCCGCCGCGCCGCTGGCCAGCGCCTGCTCCGTCGCCCACAACAGATCGCGCCGCGACGCCGGCGCGACCACGGCCAGGCGCGCACAATCGGCACCGCCCGCCCCCCACGCCGGGGCGTGCAACCCGTGCGGCGGCGCGATCAACACCGACCAGCGCCCTTCCTCGCGCATCGCTTTCAGCACCGGCAGCAACAAGGCGCATTCGCCGATGCCGGTTTCATCCGCCAGCAACTCGCTCAACGCCCCGCACGGCCAGCCGCCGCCCGGCAGTTCGTCATCGAGCGCAGGAAAGCCACTGGACAGCGCCGGCACCTCGGCACCCGCCAGCCGACCGCGCCAGACGTCGGGACGGACGAGGATGTCGGAGAGGGAAAGCGCGGCGCTCATGGCAAACAGGAAAGTCTTAAAACCACCGTCATTCCGGCGCAAGCCGGAATCCAGCAGAGGCGGTGGCACACCTCCTGGACCCCGGCCTGCGCCGGGGTGACGGACACAGCATGGGTTTTCATGAGATCTACCGCTGCACGCGCCGCACCAGCCCGACCATCACGCCGAAAATTTCCAGCCGCCCCGTGGGACGGATCACCGGATACGCGGGGTTGTGCGGCCGAAGCACATTCTGACCGTCCTCGACGGCCAGTTCCTTGAGGGTGAATTCGTTGTCCACCACAGCGACCACGAAATCGCCGGGCCGGGCCTCGGTAGTGCGCTCGACCGCGACGATGTCGCCGTCGTGAATACCTGCCTCGATCATCGAATCGCCGCGCACCGGGATCATCATCGTGCGTGACGGATTGCGCACGAGATAATCGTCGATCAGAAAGGGATCGGCGCCGACGCCTTCGATCAGGTCCGGGTAGCCCGCATGCACCGTCCCGCCCGCCAGCGGCCGCTCGAAAAAACGCCCGGCGGGAATCCACGCATCCTCGTCCGGCGTGCGCTGGACAAAGCCGGCCACCGCCAGCCGTTCCAGCAGCTTGCGCGACGCCGTCTTGGAAGCGAACTGCATCAGCTCGGCGATGCGCTGCATCGACGGAATGCGCCGGTTCTCGGCGTAATAGTCGCGCAGGCGGTCGAGGTAATCGTCGTCCTTGTTCGGGGTGACCATGACAAGCCCTGTGGTGTTCGTTCGAGCACCAATGGTAGTGCCCGAATGAGCACCTGTCAAACCAAGGGACAAAAAAACGCCCCGTCGCGAAACGGGGCGCCATCACTGCAGGAGAGAACTTTTTCTTCGCCTTAGACCTTGATGCCTTGGTCCTCGATATAGCTGCGGATGATCGATTCGACATCCTTGTCGGCGGAGAAGCCCATCTTCAGCGCGCGGTCGTTTTTGAAACGGGCCGGCCAGGAATTGACCAGCGCCTCGATACGCGGCTCCGGCTTGATCTCGATGAGGTCAGCCACCTTGTCGCCGGCGATTTTGCGCAGCGTGTCGATCATGTCGCCGACCACCGCGGTGTTGCCCGGCAGGTT
>NZ_JCANUT010000114.1:0-3245 GCF_059569095.1 Propionivibrio pelophilus DSM 12018
GTGCGCAAGGTTTCGGCGGTGGCGTGAAACAGGATGTCGTAGACCACGGCCTTGTTCTGGTACGCGATTGCCGCGATCTCCTCGGGTAGCGTAAAGACCACGTGAAAATAGTCCACGGGAATGAGATCGGCGTGGCGTTCTTCCAGCCATTGCGCGCGTACCAGGGACTGGCACTTCGGGCAGTGCCGATTTCGGCAGCTGTTGAAGGCAATGCGCTGGTGACCGCAGGAATCACACTGCTCGACATGTCCGCCGAGCGCGGCGGTACGACAACGCTCGATCGCGCTCATGACGCAGCGCTGCCCGCGACTGAGCGCGTCAGCGTGGTGCTGGCGATAGCTGGGCCCGGCCTGGCGAAAGATGTCGGCCACCTCGAGCCCGGTGGCGCGCACGCCCCGTCTCAGAAATGAGTGAGAGGCGCGGGTGTCGGTGGGGGTGACTCAACCTTGGGTAGCAAATCGAAGGGACTGGTCGTGGCGCACACGGTGCTGGTGGCAACCTTCAGGTAGCGCGAGGTCGTCGCCAGACTGCGGTGCCCGAGCAGGAGTTGGATGGTGCGGACATCGGTGCCGGACTCAAGCAGATGGGTGGCGAAAGCGTGACGCAACGCGTGCGGGGTGATCGGTTTGGCAATACCTGAAGCACGGTGCGCTTTCTGGCAGGCTTGCCCCACGGCATCGCGGGTGATCGGCTGCCCAGGCAGGTCTCCCGGGAACAGCCACAGCGTCGGATGGGCGGCTTTCCAGTAGGCGCGCAGCTCATCGAGCAAACGCGGCGAGAGCATTACATAGCGATCCTTCCGCCCTTTGCCTTGATCGACCCGGAGCATCATCCGCTGGCTGTCGATGTCGGTCACCTTGAGGTGGGTGGCTTCCGAGATGCGCAAGCCCGCCGCATAGGCCGTCATGAGAATCGCTCGATGCTTGCGGTTGCCGATCGAGTCCAGGAAGTGCATCACTTCCTCGCGACTGAGGATTACCGGCAACTTGAAAGGTCGCTTGGGCATCGGAATCTCGTCGACCGTCCAGGGCCGCTTGAGCGTTACCTTGTACAAGAAGCGCAGCGCGCCGGTCGCGACGCTGACACTGCTGGCCGAGAGCATTCGGGTTTGCGTCAAATGGACCTGATAGGCACGAACCTCCTCCGGACTGAGTTCTGCCGGTGAGCGGTCAAAGTGTCGCGCGTACGCGGCGACCTGTTGCAGGTAGGCCGATTGGGTGTTCTCGGCGAGGTTGCGGATCGCCATGTCTTCGAGCATCCGCTGGCGTAGAGGCGTCATGGTCAAGCTCCTTATCTGGATTGAGTGAAGTGCTGCACGCAGCAACTTCATCGTTCTCCGTCGGGAGCTTTCTGTAAATCCGACCCACTGAATCCGGTCGTCAAGCTGCGACTACCGCGTCAGCGGTTTAGTCCAAGGGTCGCTATGTAAAGCTTTACATAGCGACCCAAATCCGTCCTTCGAGTTTCTCCACAGCGGCCCGACGTTCAGCTAAGGGATTTTCGTGTTTCGCCCACGTTGCCTGACCATTCTCTTCAGAGGTCTGCGAATCGGCGCAATGCGGTCAGCTCATTATCGCATCTTGTATTTCTGCATAGGGTCGAGGTTGTGTGAAAACGTAGTCAGATTAATTCACCGATAAAGCGTCTATCTGGCGGCTACGCAGCGCGTAGTCTAAGCGCAGTCGCGTCACACCACTTTATTCCGCCCCAGTTGCTTGGCACGGTACAGCGCTTGATCAGCCTCATTCATGAGTGCGGTGAAACCCAGCTGACGGCCTTTGAGTTCCGTAACGCCGAGCGAAATCGTGACTCCCACCACGCTACCGTCGCCCGTTGGAATTTCCGCTTGAGCCACCATTCCCCGCAGCCGTTCCGCGACATCAATCGCCCCGGCTCGGTCGGTTTCGATCAGAATCACAGTGAATTCTTCCCCGCCGGTGCGGCCGAAGAGATCCACATTGCGCAGCAACTCCCGAATCACCAAAGAAACCCGCTGCAGCACCAAATCGCCCACAGCGTGCCCCCACGTATCGTTCACGGTTTTGAAATGGTCAATGTCGATCATCATCACTGCGAGCGAGTGCCCATAACGAAGTGATCGCTCCACTTCGCGCTCCGCTTCGTCGACAAGATGCCGACGATTGAACAGCCCCGTAAGATAGTCCGTGCGCGCTTGAACTTCCGCCTCGTGTTTCATCTGACGTTCGATCTGCAAACTTCTTTCTGCCAGTGCGAGATTCGTGGACGATTGTTGGGCTTCTTGAAAAATCCTCCGCGAGTGCGCGTTGACCAGCGCGGCGAACAAAATGCCGACGATAAGGCCGTTCGCAATCAGTACTTGCCGACCAAACAGATAGCTTTGCGTATCTGCACGACTCGTGTAGTAAGTCAGCCAAAGTGCCGTGAACAGCAAGGTAACGGTACTGAAAACGATCTGCATCATGCGCCGGCTTGGTCTTTGCTCTTTGCGCAGCTTAAAAGTCATGAGTGCCAGGTACCACCACGCCAGCCGCACCAACAGGGAGTTGCTGATCGCCGCCCACATGGGTCTGCCAAGGGCCATAGCCAGGAGCTGGAGCGGGAACGCCCACAACATAAGGTCCAATCCGCGCATGAGGAACGGCGGTGGCTCGTACGACCGGAATAGCGTTCGGCAAAAGAGAAGGCACGTAAAACCGACCGCGCAATACGGCAACACGAACAACGTGTCCGAAAGCCAAGGAAAACCCTCGGGAATCAACGGGCCGAAATATCCCGTAATGGCAGTTCCGTAAACCACATAGGCAGCTTGGTAAATGGCAAACAAGCCGACAACGGCCTGCCGATCCAGCAGATAACTGTGTAGCGCCCAAATCAGCAAGGCGACCATGGATGTGACGAAAAACACCTGCAGCAGGTCGAATTCATGTACGCGCGCATGGGCCTCAATGGGCGGCAGGGCCTCGACGGTCAGTTGTGGCATGGAAATTGTTTTGACGCGCAAATAATAGGTGGTCTCGGGGAAATCAAGTTTCACCCGAAAGCCCAGCGTATGCCGCAGACGTTCCCCTTCACTGTACGCGTAATGACTGCCGGTAACCCGTGACGCCCAACCGGACGGCTTGGTGGCGTCGGGCTCGAAGAGACGGACTTCGTTGAGGAAGGGCTGTCGAATTATTAACCCGGCCCTTAAATAGCTTTGCTAAGCCGCGTATGCGGCATGAGGATGCTGGAAATAGGAACGGATGCGTTCGGGCCATTGTGCG
>NZ_JCANUT010000115.1:0-2955 GCF_059569095.1 Propionivibrio pelophilus DSM 12018
ACCCTGCACGCCACAACTTCCGGCGCACCGAGGGCTTTTAATTCCCGATACATTGTCGTGCCGCGCTTCCAGTGCTTGAGTTGTATTGCCCGCAAACCAATCGTTCGCACAATGACTCTCGATTTGAGAGGCGGATACCAGAAGAAGAATGCGCGTCTGGAGTTTCGTTTCTCGTGCCATTGCTACTCGAGGCGGCCTGCGAACGGGGTTGCAATCCCCGCAGACCTGTTAGTTAGAGATGGCTCAAAGCATGAGCCACGTGACCGCATCTTTTGCCAGATGCGATATAACCAGTCCATTACGCTGGTTCAGCATATTGATGACCTGATTAACACCAATGGTTTGGTACAACGTTCACGGCATTTGAATTTCTTTTCGACACACGTTGTGACCGTGGACGCACACGGAGTGAATACGACTACACCGTACTACATCTTTATGGATGCAACCAAAAAGCAAGACACGGGGCATCCTCCAAAATTGGACATCTTCGTCGAGTCGGCTTATCTCGAAGACCCAAACATACCAAGTCCGTCAGGGATTGGCGCTGCGATGCATTTGTCCGAGCTGTTAGGTCGAGTGTGGGTCAGCGGGAGCGTTGGTGGAAAATAAGAAAGCCCCCGGAGGGGCTTTCTTATGTTGCGTTGCGAGGGACCAGTGGTGCGCAGCTACATTTCTGCAACCTCGCTGTGCTGCGGCTCTCACGCCTAAGCCTTGCAGCTTGGGCGCTGTTTGGCCGGTCTTAATGTCTCAAGGGCATCAAGCGGGCTAACACTTCGATTACATTCTACGTGAGGCAGTAAACTTGTCAAGAACGATGAGAAAGTGAATTCGATACTTGCTCGTTTCGTCCCCAAAGCTAGTATAGCCATACGTCCCCACTTGGGCTTTACCTCCTCGAAGGCGATTATCTCAAGCGTACTTCCAGGGCATGGCTCCTACCGCGGAATCCTCGGCTTCGCCCCCTTACGCGGCCCACGCCCCATTGCCGGCTGCGGCCCCTCAATCAGCAACTCTTCCAATCGGTGTCGGCCGTGCGTATATCTGCCGCAGCGAACAAGTCGTGGTCTGCTTTTACAACGACACCTCGCCTGCGATACCAATAGACCTCATCAGAGTGCAAAACGCCATCGTAATCGAGGTAAACGACAGGTTGCGAGGGGTCCAGTCGACGAGCGCTCATCATCGTTGGCATTTGTCAGAACAATAAGATAAGGAATGACGAGTCGTATTGGTCGGTTCGTTTGACATCGGCTTAGCGTAATGATGCCATCGATATCGCCCCGTTGGCACGATGCCGCCCGGCCAAAACGTTATGGCGAACGCACAACCACCAATAATCGTCTCCGGACAATAACAGTCAGCCTTGGTAGCCGACCCCGAAAAGCCCAAACCGCAGCCAATCCAACTGGTTGACTCGATAGCTGTCGCAAGCCGGAGGCGTCATCGAATACCTTGCCTACCGAGAGAATCGACGCCGATATAAGAGTAAGTAGACGGGGTGCGTCAAACGCTTGTGCCGCCTGGCCTGAACGACACAGGGCGCATGCCAGCACACATGATTTGCATCGCTTTACACATGGCCAGTGCGCTTGGTCCGCTCAATTTCTGCGAATTTGCATCTCAAAACACATCACTCGCGCCCCAGCTAACGATTCTCAGGCATCAACTCACCAGAAACCGCACCCATCGCCAAATTCTCGCTCACAACCGGTCGCGGTTTCCGCCAACGCACCTGTCCTTCCTTGAGTTTGTAGCCCTCATCAATGACGCCATGTGTTTTGAGATGCTCCAGCGCTTTTCGCAGCAGATTTGTGAACGCCCGTTCCTCAGCGTCGGAGCCGCACAATCGCCGAAGGACTTCGGTCTTCATCGGAATAAGCCGAGTCTGCGCTTCAACATAGCCGAGAAGCCACGTGGCCAATCCGTCCGGTAGGCGAAGCCGAACCTTCAAATCCATCCAAACGTGAGTACCAGCAAACAACCTGACGATATCGGGGTCGAATCGAACAGACCACATTCCCTGCGCCGGAAAATCGAATCGCTGGCACAGCTGGACCGCGTAGTTCCTTGTTCGAATCTGTCCTTTGAGCAGATTCAGAATGTAGGTTTTCAGGCGCACCCGGGCGCGCCCGTCATAGTGATTGAAGACCGCGCGGCACAAATCGGCCGGGACGAACTGGGCGACACTGCCCAGGCGAATGTCACGAACCGAGTTGACCAGCGCCATGAATATCAGCCCGTCTTCCTGCCTCAGCTCGGGGCCCGAGTAGACAATCGGACCGTCTTTATCGTCTATCGCAATCGTCAGTTCGCATTCCTTTTTCCGAGTCGCTGAACGAGAGGCGACACGAAACAGCGGAGTCTCAAGGAACAAGCGTGGACTAATGAGCTGGTGCGGTCCGTGCTGCGGGAGAAACTCTGATTCGAGGATTTCTTCCAGACGCCGTTCTTCAAGAAAGCAGTCGCTTTCCGCCGTAAGGAGAACCGACTTGTCCTGGTCCGGGGTTGTTTTTCTATTCAGCAGCCGGCGGCATTCATACCGTCGTGCGCGTATCACCTGTTTTTGCTCAAGCAGGCGAGAACGTGTCAAAAAAGGCGAAAGCGCAGGACAGAGCGCCGTTACTGCAAGCGGTATGGCTGGATTATCGTTGGGAGAGTCTGGAGGCGGTGACATGGCATTCCTGTAAAGATTAATCAGGAATGTAGCTACGTCCGCGGCCGGCACTTTTTAGAAACGGTCCATGGGACCGAGTTGAGAAAAGCGCTGTTCAGTGAACGAACAGAGAAGCAGTCGCCACATGAAGATGCCAGGAATTCGTCGCGCGTTAGCCCGCCCGGAATCACGCCGACAACCGCGAACGCCCGACCCAACCCAGGCATCTGCACATATATTGGGCATTTATAGCAATGCCGCCTATAGATTCGGCCCGAATAACGCTTGAATTTCGGGTT
>NZ_JCANUT010000116.1:0-2754 GCF_059569095.1 Propionivibrio pelophilus DSM 12018
GGCATCGCTCCCCGGCAACGGGGAGCGCGGATTGAAACTGCCCGGAGTGCAACGCACAGGTATTTGCGCAGACTGCATCGCTCCCCGGCAACGGCGTAGCGCACTCTCCCTGCTCGAACATGCGCCTCGAACGACGCCGGCCACCTGCTCGGCAACACCCGCCTGGCGATGCTGCTCGCCCGTGTCGGTTTCGGACCGTCAGCGATGAGCGCCCCCCCAAGCGTTCGAACTCGCCACGCTCGGCGGCGCCAGTGGCTCAACAGTCGTCATTGACTGCGACCAGGGGTCTGTCGGCGATTGCTCTCCGATAATGGATACCGGCCTGCGCCGGTATGGCGAAATTTTTATACCTCAGCGTGCCGAAGCAATAGCGAGCGCCCCTCGCGCGCACTTTGCAGCCCGAGTTCGAGCAGATCGATGACGCGGATCGCTTCTTCTACCGTCACCGGGTTCGGCCCGACACCGCGAATCGCGTCGCGTACACCGGCGTAGTAAGCGGGGTAGTCACCCGGAACACAGGCCAGTTCGCGCGATGCAGCAACGCCGTCCTGCCAGACGGTGAGCGTCGCCGGCACCGGCTCGTGCCCCCAATCGGGCGCGGGTGGGCGCTTGCCGGACTTGAGCACATCCTCCTGCGGATCGAGTCCGTACTTGATGAAGCTGCCGAGACTGCCGTGAACGGTGAAGCGTGCGGCGGGAACGGGCACCAGCGCGCCGGCATGCAGGATCACCCGGCTCTGCCCGTAGCGCAGCACGGCGTGGAAGTAGTCGTCCGATTGCGCATTCTTGCGTTGCAGCGCGAGGTCGAGTGCAATCGATTCGGGCAGGCCGAAGAGTTGCAGCGTCTGGTCGAGGAGATGCGAGCCGAGGTCGTACCACAGCCCGCTGCCCGGCAACGCCTTCTCGCGCCAGCGGTCGCCCACGTCCGGCCGGTAACGGTCAAAGTGCGACTCGAAATGCACGATGCGCCCCAGTGCGCCCGAGGCGAGCACCTTCTTCAGGGTCAGAAAGTCCGAATCCCAGCGCCGGTTGTGAAACACCGAGAGCAAGCGTCCGGCGGCTTCCGCCTGAGCTTGCAGCCGGCGTGCGTCGTCCGCTGTAACCGTGAACGGTTTGTCGACAACCACGTGCTTGCCCGCCGCCAGCGCGGCACTGGCCAGCGGGTAGTGCGTTTCGTTCGGCGTCGGGATGACCACGAGGTCGATATCCGGACGCGCGAAGAGCGCTTCCGCGCTCGTTTCGGTCGCCACGTCCGGCCAGTCGGCCTTTACCTTGGTCGGGTCGCTGCTGGAAATGGCGGCGAGCGTCAATCCCGGCACGCCAGCGACAAGCGGCGCGTGAAAGGCCTTGGTGGCGAAGCCGTAACCGACGATGCCGACGTTGAGGGATTCGGACATGCGCATCTTCCTTACGCTCTGACTTACATCGCGAGACGCAGGATTTTGGCCACCGCGGCGCGATCGAGCTTGACGAAGTTGCCGACCGTGGTCGTATCGCCGTTGGTGCACTTGTCGGCCATCTCGTCGATGCGGTCGTCGGTGATGCCCAGATCCTTCATGCGCGTGCCGACGCCGAGCGACTGGAAAAACGCTTCCATGCGGGCGATGCCTTCGAGCGCGACGGCTTCCGGGTTGAAGACGTCCATCTCGACGTTCCACACGCGCACCGCCCACTGCACGAAGCGGTCGAGGTCGTGGTGCAGCACGTGCTTCATCCACGCCGGGAAGACGACGGCCAAGCCGGCGCCGTGCGCGACGTCGTAGATGCCGCTGATCTCGTGCTCGATGTCGTGCGACGCCCAGTCGCCGACGCGGCCGGTGTTGAGCAGGTTGTTGTGCGCGATCGTGCCGGCCCACATGAACTCGGACCAGGCATCGTAGTCCTGCGGATTCTTCAGGATACGCGGCGCCTGGCGGATGATCGTCTTGAGCGTGCCCTCGATCAGGCGGTCGGTGAAGGAAACGTTCTTCACGTTGGTGAAGTAGCGCTCCATCAGGTGCGCCGAGATGTCCATCGCACCGCAGGCGACCTGGAACGGCGGCAACGTCATCGCGAGCTCGGGGTTGAGGATCGAGAAGCGCGGGTAGATCAGCTCGGAATTGACGGCGCGCTTGAGCCAGCCTTCTTCCTTGGTGATAACCGAAGCGGTGCTCGCTTCGCTGCCTGCCGCCGGCAGGGTAAGTATCGTGGCGACGGGCAGCGCGGCGACCGGCGCGCCCTTGCCCATGTAGAAGTCCCAGACGTCGTGGTCGATAACAGCGCCCATGGCGATCGCCTTGGCCGAGTCGATGACGCTGCCGCCGCCGACGGTGAGGACCAGACCGAGCTTGTGTTCCTTGCACAGCTTGACGCCCTCATGCACGAGCGAGAGGCGCGGGTTCGGCTTGACGCCTCCGAGCTCGACCCACTCGACTCCGGCCGCCTTGAGCGAGGCGGTGACCCGGTTGTACAGGCCGGAGCTCTTGATCGAGCCGCCGCCGAAATGCAACAGGATCTTCTTGCTGTACGCAGCGGCTTCCTTGCCGACTTGCGCTTCGGTACCGCGCCCGAAAATGATCCTGGTGGGATTGCAGAATTCAAAGTTGTCCATGTTTCTTTTCCTCGGCGGATGCCCTAGTGGTTTGACCAACGTATCTTGACTATGAAAACGCAGAAATAGTCGTCACCCCGGCGAAGGCCGGGGTCCAGTTCGTTGAATTTTCTGGATTCCGTATATGGACTCCTCCCGTTTTGCAAGAGCGAGTTGAGATAGGG
>NZ_JCANUT010000117.1:0-2758 GCF_059569095.1 Propionivibrio pelophilus DSM 12018
CGAGGAAAAGAAATCAACCGAGATTCCCAAAGTAGTGGCGAGCGAAATGGGAGCAGCCTGCAAGTGATAGCGGATTCGTTAGCGGAAGCCTCTGGAAAGTGGCGCCGTAGTGGGTGATAGCCCCGTACGCGAAAACCAATCCGTGGTACTAAGCTTGCGACAAGTAGGGCGGGGCACGTGAAACCCTGTCTGAACATGGGGGGACCATCCTCCAAGGCTAAATACTCGTAATCGACCGATAGTGAACCAGTACCGTGAGGGAAAGGCGAAAAGAACCCCGGGAGGGGAGTGAAATAGATCCTGAAACCGCATGCATACAAACAGTGGGAGCCTCGCAAGGGGTGACTGCGTACCTTTTGTATAATGGGTCAGCGACTTACGTTCAGTAGCGAGCTTAACCGAATAGGGGAGGCGTAGGGAAACCGAGTCTGATAAGGGCGATTAGTTGCTGGGCGTAGACCCGAAACCGGATGATCTATCCATGGCCAGGATGAAGGTGCGGTAACACGCACTGGAGGTCCGAACCCACTAACGTTGAAAAGTTAGGGGATGAGCTGTGGATAGGGGTGAAAGGCTAAACAAATCCGGAGATAGCTGGTTCTCTCCGAAAACTATTTAGGTAGTGCCTCACGTATCACCTTTGGGGGTAGAGCACTGTTTAGGCTAGGGGGTCATCGCGACTTACCAAACCTATGCAAACTCCGAATACCGAAGAGTGCGAGCGTGGGAGACAGACATCGGGTGCTAACGTCCGGTGTCGAGAGGGAAACAACCCAGACCGCCGATTAAGGTCCCCAAGACATAGTTAAGTGGGAAACGAGGTGGGAAGGCTCAGACAGCCAGGAGGTTGGCTTAGAAGCAGCCATCCTTTAAAGAAAGCGTAATAGCTCACTGGTCGAGTCGTCCTGCGCGGAAGATGTAACGGGGCTCAAACTATGCACCGAAATCGCGGATATGTACTTAGTACATATGGTAGGAGAGCGTTCTGTAGGCCGTTGAAGGTGGCTTGTAAAGGCTGCTGGAGGTATCAGAAGTGCGAATGCTGACATGAGTAGCGATAAAGCGGGTGAAAAGCCCGCTCGCCGAAAGCCCAAGGTTTCCTGCGCAACGTTCATCGGCGCAGGGTGAGTCGGCCCCTAAGGCGAGGCTGAAAAGCGTAGTCGATGGGAAACTGGTTAATATTCCAGTACCTCTTTGTAATGCGATGGGGGGACGGAGAAGGTTAGGTCAGCCGGGTGTTGGACGTCCCGGTTCAAGCGTGTAGGGAGATCTTCCAGGCAAATCCGGAAGGTCAATCCTGAGGCGTGATAACGAGTGGTCTTTGACCGCGAAGTGATTGATACCCTGCTTCCAAGAAAAGCCTCTAAGCTTCAGTTACAGAGAGACCGTACCGCAAACCGACACAGGTGGGCAGGATGAGAATTCTAAGGCGCTTGAGAGAACTCAGGAGAAGGAACTCGGCAAATTAGCACCGTAACTTCGGGAAAAGGTGCGCCCCGGTAGGTTGTAGAGATTTACTCTCGAAGGCCGATGGGGTTGCAGTGAAATGGTGGCTGCGACTGTTTAATAAAAACACAGCACTCTGCAAACACGAAAGTGGACGTATAGGGTGTGACGCCTGCCCGGTGCCGGAAGGTTAAGTGATGGGGTGCAAGCTCTTGATCGAAGCCCCGGTAAACGGCGGCCGTAACTATAACGGTCCTAAGGTAGCGAAATTCCTTGTCGGGTAAGTTCCGACCTGCACGAATGGCGTAACGATGGCCACACTGTCTCCTCCTGAGACTCAGCGAAGTTGAAATGTTTGTGAAGATGCAATCTCCCCGCGGCTAGACGGAAAGACCCCATGAACCTTTACTGTAGCTTTGCATTGGACTTTGAACCGGTCTGTGTAGGATAGGTGGGAGGCTTTGAAGTGAGGACGCTAGTTCTCATGGAGCCGACCTTGAAATACCACCCTGATTTGTTTGAGGTTCTAACCATGGCCTGTGAATCCAGGTCTGGGACCGTGCATGGTAGGCAGTTTGACTGGGGCGGTCTCCTCCCAAAGTGTAACGGAGGAGTACGAAGGTACGCTAGGTACGGTCGGACATCGTGCTAATAGTGCAATGGCATAAGCGTGCTTGACTGCGAGTCCCACAAGACGAGCAGGTACGAAAGTAGGTCATAGTGATCCGGTGGTTCTGTATGGAAGGGCCATCGCTCAACGGATAAAAGGTACTCTGGGGATAACAGGCTGATACCGCCCAAGAGTTCATATCGACGGCGGTGTTTGGCACCTCGATGTCGGCTCATCACATCCTGGGGCTGTAGCCGGTCCCAAGGGTATGGCTGTTCGCCATTTAAAGTGGTACGTGAGCTGGGTTTAAAACGTCGTGAGACAGTTTGGTCCCTATCTGCCGTGGGCGCTGGAAATTTGAGGGGACCTGCTCCTAGTACGAGAGGACCGGAGTGGACATTCCTCTGGTGTACCGGTTATGACGCCAGTCGTATCGCCGGGTAGCTATGAATGGAAGAGATAAACGCTGAAAGCATCTAAGCGTGAAACTCGCCTCAAGATAAGATTTCCCTGGAGCCTCGAGCTCCCTGAAGGGTCGTCGAAGACCACGACGTTGATAGGCTGGGTGTGGAAGCGCAGTAATGCGTTAAGCTAACCAGTACTAATTGCCCGTGCGGCTTGATCCTATAACCTTAAGCGCAACTCAGACGCTGCAATTACAACGAACCAAACCTTCTTCCCATTTTGCGCATGACCCCGGTC
>NZ_JCANUT010000118.1:0-2733 GCF_059569095.1 Propionivibrio pelophilus DSM 12018
TTCAGTCCCAGTGATCAGCTTCTACAGTCAGACTCCATGACAAAAGAATCGTTCACTGTTCTTGGTACTTATTCGGCCTTTCCCTAAACTGATCTCGCTGGTTATGTTCTGGGGAGAATGGTAAGCGCTCTATTGACGACGGGATTGACGCAGACGATTGAGGCGGAGTGATTGGTGTTCAGTCTGCGTTCGCCAGGCGCCAGGGCAGCAGTCGCTCGAAGCCATCAACGGTTTGCGCGGCGGGGAGTTTCCGGAAGAGGCTGACGAGGTAGGCGTAAGGATCGATGCTGTTGGCCTTGCAGGTTTCGATGATCGAGTAGAGATTCGCACTGGCGTGTGCGCCGGCGACCGTATCAGCGAACAGCCAGTTGCGGCGGCCGATGACAAATGGGCGAATGGCGTTCTCGCACAGGTTGTTGTCGATCGGCCAGAGGCTGTTATCGGCATAGCGGATCAACTTCGGCCACTGCGCCGACAGATAGTGCAGCGCCTTGCCGAGCAAACTGCCCGGCACGACGGCATGCAGATGCTTGAGCAGCATCGCCTCGATCTTCACCAGGATCGGCTGGCTGTATTCCTGCCGCAGGGCATGCCGTTGCTCAAGCGTGAGATCCCGTGCGCGGGCCTCGACGGCATACAACTCGGCGATGGCCGCGATGAACTGCGCCGCGGGCTGCTCCGGGGAGCGAGCCGTCTTGGGAATCACCGCTTCCGCCTCGACGAAATAACGCCGGCAATGCGCCCAGCAACCGAGATGGGACAGCCCATTGGCCTCGGCCACGCCGCCATAGACCTCGTACCCGTCGCTCATCAAGGCCGCGCCGCGTTTGATGCCGGCATACAAGGTTTCGGCATGGGTCGCGCCTCGTCCACGGGCGTAACCGAACAACCGGATCGGTGGTCCGCTGCCGGTGGCCTGTGCCCACAGGTAACTCTTTGTCTGCGCCTTCTTGCCGGGTTCCTTCAGCACCTGGATCGTCGTCTCGTCGGCGTGGACGAGATCGGCATCGAGCAGGTGGTCGCGCAGCAGGTTGATGACCGGTTGCACCGCTTCGCCGACCTTGATGAGGCTCGCCGCCAGCGTATTGCGCGAGATGTCGCCGCCGAAGCGACCGAGGAGTGCCGCTTGCCGGTACAGCGGCAAGGCATCCATATACTTTGAGGTGACCACCCAGGCCAGTGCCGATTCGGTCAGCAATCCCTTGGGAATGATGCGTGCCGCTGCCGGCGTCACCTTGATGCCTTGGTCGCAGCATGGGCAGGCGTATTTCACCCGATGGTGCTGGATGACCCGGACCTGTTGGGGAATGATGTCGAGTTGTTCGCTGATTTCGACACCGATCTCGACCAAGGCGACACCGTCGTGGGCACAAATGCGCTCCGATTCCGGCAATTCATGGCGGACGATGTCGCGTGGCAGATTGGGATCGAGCGGCTTACGGCCACGTTTCTTGCGTTTATGGGCAGGGACGTCGACTTCCACCGTCGTCTCTTCCACGACCGGCGTACCGGCCGGGGCCAGCATTTCAACTTCGTTGAAGAACATGTCCTGCTGCTCGCTACCACGGGCTTCCGATTTGGCGTCGAACAACTTGCGTAGATGGGCCTTCAGACGTTCTTCGAGGAGGCTGACTTCGACCTTCAGCGTGCGCACCTCGCCGCGCAATCCATCGCACTCGCCACGCAGTGCGTCCCGGTCAGCAACAAGCGCCGCGTATTCTTCGGAGGTCAGGGTGATTGTCGCCATGTCCGGGATTAGACCAAGGGCATGATGCCCGGTTCACCCTGCCTGCAGATATTTCCGCTCCGGATGCGGGCGCATGGCGGCCAGGTCGATTCCTGCCAGCAACCAGTTCAATTGTTCCACGCTGAGGGTGACAACCTCGGCGTCTTTGGGCCATTTGAAGCGGTCGGCTTCCAGCCGCTTGATCATCAGCCAGAATCCTGTCCGTTCCCACAGCAGGATCTTGATCCGGTCGCGCCGTCGGTTGCTGAAGACGAATACGGCGGGCGAAAAAGGATCCAACCCCAGCGCTTGTTCAACCAGCAGCGCCAGCCCGTTGATGGCCTTGCGGCCATCCACCAGCTCGCGGTGCAGATAGACTTTCAGCGCCGGGTCGAAGCGGAACATCCGGGGGCTCCCAGTGCTTCGAGCATCGTCCTGAGCAGCGGCGCATGCTGCCCGCCGCAGGCCAGTTCGACCGTCACGCCATTCGGCAAACGGACCGTTAGGCGCGCGTCAGGCACGCTGATGGGGGCGCGCGACAAGGCGTCATGTGGCATGGACGGCCTTGCCGTCGCGGGCGGCAGCGGTGCGCCATCGACCGCCACCACGGGAACGAAGGCAGGCAACGTCCGTCGCACCGCCTTCCGCTGCTCACTCCTCCGAATCCACTTGCGCAACTGGTTGGCGTTGATGCCTGCTTTGAGCGCCATGCCCGACAGCGATACGTCCGGTTGGCGGCACGCTTCGATCAACCGCCGCTTGCCCTCCGGTTCGAACGTCCGCTTGCCGCCAGCACCGACACGCAGCACCTGCAGCGGCAAAAACGAAAACTCAGCTTCACTCATTATTGCGTCCGCCATTCAAAGATTGCGGACGCAATCCTGGCATCGCGCCAGCTATCCCGCTAGGGCGTGGTTATTGATCAGGCCCGAATAAGTTTTTACGCGGCATAGCGAACCTGTTTGTCCTGAAAGAAGGCCTTGATGCGTTCAGGCGAACGCTCAAGT
>NZ_JCANUT010000119.1:0-2632 GCF_059569095.1 Propionivibrio pelophilus DSM 12018
AACCCGAAATTCAAGCGTTATTCGGGCCGAATCTATAACTACCCGGACGGAGAGCGCGCCATCGGTGGCCACAAAGTCATCCCTGCGACCACGCAATCAAAGGAAATTTTTGAACTGCGTCAGTGCAATCTCGTGGAGGTCAGACCAGGCTCTTTCGGTATTACCCCCTCGGCGCATGACGACGGATGGCGTCGTCTTCAAGGGCATACACCTGGAATCGATCTATTGAAAGGAGAGGACGACTCACCGGTCCTGAAAAGTTTGCTGGTGGCTGCAAATGCGGGCATCCGCGTCGACATCACGGTCTGCGTTGTGGAAAAGGTGGCAACGGGAGAGCGATGGTGCACGCCAATTTCTATCCAGAACAAGCATGAGGTGTTTGCGCAAGGGCGTGAGTGGCTTGCCTTCCTCGAAGAGAGCTTGGGTCAGTGAACATAATCCGGAACAGACTGCAGCCCAAGAGCAGGCATACGGCTGTTGTTGCGCGCCTCAATTTACCCAGTCTGCGTGAATTCGTAACCGTCCGGCCAATACCGTCTTGAGGACTAGAGTTTGATGTTCTGAAGGTCGAGATTAATAGCGACGAAGTCGAATTGGCTAGGGTCGAAGGGACGTCCGTACCAGTTGAGCATGTCCTCATGATCTGGATGTTTCGGATCGGCCATTGCGGTGACGAAGTCGACATAGCCAAGCTCACTTCCCACATCTTCCGGTGGGCAGGCATTTGCCCCGGCGATGCAGACCGCGCATCGGGCGAACTCCGGATCCGGCGCCAGGCGTTTCTCGACTTTGATCCGGTGCTCCCAGTTATCGCCGAAGTCGTAGGTGTAACGAAACGATTTGGCGTTGCCCAAGGCAGTTCCCAGCCGCACCCGTTGTTCTGACCGCGCCGGGGTGCCAAAGTCGTAGTCCGGATCGGGGACGCCGTAGGTCTCGCCAGCGATGTCGAAGTCGTGCAGGTGGCAATCGTGCCAGCCCATTGTTACCTGGATGACCTGATGCAGCTTCGGCAGCGTGATCGACTCCGGGACGATGATCCGCCGCCAGATAACCGGTTTGATCCACGCAAGTTCGATGCGCAGTTGCAGGCGCTCCGGTACGCGCCGGGTCTTCGGTTTCGCGAGGTGAACCACGTTGCTCATAGCCAGGCCACTTTCAGAATCGATTCGGCGATCGTCAGGCCCAGAGTCCCGGGTCACCGATAATTCGTGTTCCTTGTCGATCATCGCTTTGCGCTCGCATCGCCCACGCGACCGAGCGCGCCGGCCAAAAAATCAATCTCCAATGCCTGCTGGCCAATCTTGGCGTGAAGTTCCTTGAGATCCTGCAGGGCTGACTGCTTCTCCGCGGCGCTGGCAAACACACCGGCAGCGTTCTCCAGCAGTTGGGTTTTCCATTGCGTGATCTGGTTCGGATGAGCATCGAACCGCTCCGCCAAGGCGGACAGCGTCTCATCGCCTTTGAGGGCTGCCAAGGCAACTTTTGCCTTGAAAGCGGCAGTGTGATTACGTCTCGGTCTTCTCATTGCTCTCTGCTCCTGTGGGTCGGCAACTTTCGTCGCCATTGAAGCAGAAATATCACTTATCCCGATGTCCGATTTACCGGGAACACCTCTCCTATAAGTGGCTCCCAATTATTCGACCAACAATGCCCTGAACCGTTCGGCACGGAAACCACGATTAGAACAGGGGGGATTGTTTTAAGAACCGACGACATTTGAAGCCACCTCTTCGCGCTGATTCTGCGAAAGAGGAAGAGCGCCAGGCCCGTATTCGACAAGCCGCCCATCCTTCCACCCTGCAACAACTCGTCCGGCATTCACTGCATTTCGAACTGCATCTTGTCCTGCAAATTTTGCAGCAAGCAAGACAGCGTCCAGCGGAAGATTTGAAATTTGCCTTTTCACCTTCTGAACACTAAGCGCCCCCGAGAAACGTGTCAATATGTGCGCCAAGCTCATGGTGCCGACAAGTCTTGAAGGCAAGCTGTGTGCGCAAGCACGCCTGCGTTGATGGACCGGAAATCGACGGCACATCATCGACCGGGACAAGTTCCGGCCGCTCTTCAACCCGGATTTCCCAATAGAGAAATTCAGGAGGTATTCGCATGCACGAAGCGGAAGGGCAAATCGAAGCGCTTCGTCCGGTCCCAGAGGCCTTCGAACCACTCGCGGTGACGTAGATGCATGCCCGTTTCGGGGCAGCCAGCACTGCGACGACGGTAGCGTCATCCGGCAACGGGGTGGCCGTGTCCAGCCACCCCTGTGTGCTGGCCAGTGTCCGCAGGGCAGCCGCCGTGCGTCGCCCCATGAGACCGCTCTTGGCAATATTGCGGTCGGAATCGCCCTGACGCATACGTATCAGGGCCTGTCGGTAGTGGTGCATTTCGATCTTCCTCCTGCTCATCAACCCTCCGGCAAAAAGCCGCCGAGGGTAGCGAGTCATAGTTGAAATTCCGCAATGCCCGTTGCTTACTTCTTCAGTGCCGGTGGCGCCATTACGCCTATCATCAAGTGGCGCCTATACACCGATCACGCACTGGCTCCATTACGCCGGTCACGGCTTGGCTCCTATATGCCGATCATCGAGTGGATCCTATAGATTCGGCCCGAATAACGCTTGAATTTCGGGTT
>NZ_JCANUT010000120.1:0-2623 GCF_059569095.1 Propionivibrio pelophilus DSM 12018
CGCACAATGGCCCGAACGTATCCGTTCCTATTTCCAGCACCCTCATGCCGCATACGCGGCTTAGCGAAGCTATTTAAGGGCCGGGTTAATAATGGTAGGGCGCCGATTTTCTACAAGCTGAATGAAGAGCAACAGCACATCGCCGGGAACGCGGTTATGAAGCTTATAAAGGCCCGTGCAGGGTCTCTCGATTCGGCGGTGGAATTTGTCGAAGGGCACCGGCAATTGGCCGAGCTAGGGCTTGTAGGTGGTGATTTTGATTCAGTCCTACAAGGTGTATCCGGCAAGGAGGCATTGAAGGCGCTAACGTATGATTTTGAGGCTGGCACGATTGGTGATTCAGCCGGGGAGCGTTCAGATGCATCCTGATGACTTGTTTGCCAACCTGTTTGAGAACGCGGTAACGCGCAAGAAGCGCAACCTTGAAATTATTCATGCGGTTTGCCGGGAGCAATTTGAACGCGGTAGCAAGGATTTTTCGGTGGCCACGATTTCCCGACTTTCCGTTGAGCGTGGTGGGCCTGCAAAGTCCACCATCCACAACAAGACCGGATGCGATTTTCAAACACTCATTAAGGCGTGGGCTTCGCACACTGGTGGCGCGCTCAAGAAACCGGCCAAGCGAACCTCTGGGTTCGACTACAGTGAGTTGCTTTCGAAAATTCCAGACCCGGCTATTCGCTCGATTGTGGGAGCCGCCCTTGCTGAGAATACCAAACTGCGGCGAGAACTGGCCGTCCTGAAAAGCAATACGGAATTCGTAGTGGACCGACGAACCAAAGCGATAACGCTATCGGCTGGAGTTGAGGCGCAAGTTGCTCAGGTCATCCCAGCCTCATTCGGGCTTAGCGACGTGGAGAAAGAGGCGTTGGCGCACGCCATTAGCGATCAGCATCTAGAAGATGAAGGTTGGGAGGCAGACGAGTATGGGCGCGTTGTTTCTACCAGGACGAAGCGTGCAGTTTTCAAGGTCGGTTTTATTGCCGCATTACGTAAGGTACTTCAAGATGGTGGCTGCTAATTGCAGTCAGCATAGTCACCAATCCATTATAAAAGGTTCATCGCGCTTTACCGGGGAAAGCAGCCTTGATCTTCAGAAAGAAATAGTGCGTGGCGGCGGTTCGGAGTTGGTGGCATTGATCGCCGTAATTGGAGCCACGCCTGTTAATCATTTCGTCCAGATTTCCGTAAGTTCATTCAAGTCTGTATTAACGAGTCGGGGAGAATTGTCTTCAATGGGCATCCTCGATGCTCATTCCTTCCCGCGCCACAGCATCGCCAGCAGCGCAAGGGCACCGAAACAAGCACCACCGACGAAGGTAAATCTGGCGCCTAGCAACTCCCACACCAATCCGGCGAGGACACTGGCAAACAGCATGGCGATGCCTGAAACGAGGTTGAAGAAGCCGAAAGCCGTTCCGCGTAACTCAATCGGCGCTGTATCGGCAATCATCGTGGCGAGCAAACCCTGTGTCATCGCCATGTGCATACCCCACAGCGTGATTCCTGCCCATACCCAAGTCCAGTGATTGCTGATTGCCAGCGCTGCATCGCCGGCGATCAGCACGAGCAAGCCCCAGCGCAAGAGCCGGTGATGACACATTGAATCGGCTAACTTTCCGCAGGGGTAGGCTGCTGCCGCGTAGATGGCGTTCATGCCGATCAGCACGAGCGGGGTATAAGCAAGTGGCAGCCCCCCTTCGTTCGCACGCAGTACCAGAAACGCTTCGGAAAAGCGTGCCAAGGTGAATACTGCGCCTACAACGACCACCCACCAATAATCTGTGGACAGTCGCGCGAGATTCTCTCGTTTGATCGGATTGATGCGTTTCCTGTCCGGCGAGTGATCAGGTTCCTTTACCCCGTAGAACAGTAGTGCCACGGCAAGGAAAGCCGGGATGACCGCCACCCAGAATACAGCGTGGAAGTCGTTCGCCCACAACAGCATGAGACCCATCGCCAATACCGGCCCTACGAAGGCACCGATGGTATCAAGTGATTGACGTAGTCCGAAGGCGGCGCCCCGGATCTCAGGAGGCGCCAGATCGGCCACCAGCGCATCACGCGGAGCGCCGCGAATTCCTTTGCCTACCCGGTCGATTAGGCGCGCTGCGATGACCAACCCAGCACTGCTCGCCAATGCGAACAGCGGCTTTGAGAGCGCGCCCAGCCCATAGCCCACCAGCGCCAACGGCTTTCTCTTTCCCCACCAATCCGACACAGCACCAGAGAATACCTTGACGATCAGTGCCGTCGCTTCGGCCGTTCCTTCGATTAGACCTATGGTTAGCGTCGACAAACCCAGCGCTGTGGCGAGGAAGACCGGCAGCAAGCTGTGGATCAGTTCAGAAGAGACGTCCATCAGCAGACTGACGAAGCCGAGTGCCCAGATGCTTTTTGGAATGGTGGTTTTTTGAATCACAGCAAGCGCTCCGATAACACCGATCCGGTCCATGTGTCGTTCCGCTGCTGGCAGTTATAGATACGGCCTGCGCTAACGACAAGACGCCAGTTCATCACCAATCAGTTTATTAACCCGGCCCTTAAATAGCTTCGCTAAGCCGCGTATGCGGCATGAGGGTGCTGGAAATAGGAACGGATACGTTCGGGCCATTGTGCGATG
>NZ_JCANUT010000121.1:0-2517 GCF_059569095.1 Propionivibrio pelophilus DSM 12018
CAACATCGGCAGCTTCCTGCCGTCGCAAACCTCTTGCTGTCCAGAACACACCGCTACGGTTGAGCGCCACCCCTACCGCGCGAGCGGTTTAGTCCGCCGCCGCCAAGAGGACTTTCCGTAGCGGGGAGGGGGATTGGCTGCTTCTTGCTCAAAACCTGCATCTCTTCTTCGTAGAACTGGTTTGGGGGTAATTGCCGCCCAATTGAGGTCCACAGTTTGATTTTTCTTGTAACTAACAGCAGCACATTCAATCGATGTTTAGTCGTTACGCATATGGAATATTCGAATTTGGCCGGAATTCGAGTACTGCCTACGATGGATACTGAACACAACGCATGCCAATACGGATCGGAGCCGTGAGCATAGTTATTGCGGCTATAGCGAGTCCGATCGCTTGGTTCGTTTCCCAAGAGCAGGTGGAGTGGGAGAGAGTAGAGATGGCGATGGAGACATCGGATCGGCTACTCGGTCACTTCGACTCAAAGTCGTTATACGGTGAAAACGCCTCGTCAAGCGAAATGGAGGCTGCCAAGCCATTGTCCGGTGGTCGCCGAAATCTACGACCGGGATGGCAAACTTCTAGCTGAGGCTGTGACGGAGGCTGGTCGTAAATGTCTCGCGCGAGGGGGCGGAAGGCAGCAATCACCCCTCGGGGTCAAAATGGCTGCCACTGCTTTTTCCATGCTTGACCGGAATTGGGGATCAGGATGGGCTGAAGCCGTCGCTGAAGTGACGACAGTCTGATCCTTCTCAGTTAGTATGCAGGCTATTGCTACTGCCTATTCTGAGTCTCTTTATGCGAAAGTGAGAACAAACTGTCACGAAAAGTTGAAACGTACCATGCGAACATATTGAACCATCGCATCTGCCCGTCGCCACCCGAGGGGTTGCAAACCCTTAATCAGTTGTTCAGCTGCAACCCTTAAAATTCGAAGCCTTCCAACTTTTTGCCTCACATAGAGGAGGTTGGCTAGCATCGAATAAGGACCGTTCGTCATGAGCATATCTGAGCTTCAGCTGCTTCGCACGGCCATCATGCGCGCATGGAATGCCGTGGTTATTACCGATGCCGATCCCAAGAATGGCTATGCCGTCGTATTCGCCAACCCGGCGTTCTGCAAAATGACCGGCTACTCCGTGGATGAGTTGCAAGGCCGCTCGCTTAAGATGCTTCAGGGTCCTGATACCGACGCCTCTGTCATCGAATGCTTACGCGCGTGCTTGCGAGAAGAAAGGTATTTTGAGGGTTCTACAACCAATTACCGCAAAGATGGAACGCCCTATGTGGTCCGCTGGAATATTTCGCCGGTACATGACGACGAGGGCTTGCTGACGCACTTTGTCTCTGTCCAGCAGGATATTTCCGATTACGTTGAATCTGAACGTCAAGGGCGACTTTTTGCCCGGGCGCTTCACGCAAGTCATGACCCAATCTTGATCACTGATCAGGAAGACAAAATCGTTTTTGCCAACAAGGCTTTTTCCGATGTGACCGGTTACTGCGACGAGGATCTGATCGGGAAAACACCCGCGATTCTCCGCTCTGGGCAACAGGATGATGCTTCCTACGAGAAGCTCCATGCTTCTCTCAAAAATGGCGAACCTTTCCGAGCGGTATTTACCAATCGGAGACGCGATGGGTCGATTTATTACGCCGAGCAAAGCGTTTCCCCCATTCCCGATTCGCAGGGAAAAATCACCAATTACGTCAGCGTCAGCAAAGACATTACGGAACTGGTCTTGCGCGAGCAGGCGTTGCGCGAGGCCGCTTCCATCGACAAGCTAACAGGGGTGTCTAACCGCTTGCATGGCGACACGGTACTAAAAAAAGCGCGGAGCGAAGCAATCGAAAAGAATCAGGCGCTCTCCCTGATCGTCGCAGACATTGATTTTTTCAAACAGATTAACGATCGATTTGGTCACCTTACTGGCGATCGGGTACTGAGGGACGTGGCCCAGACCCTTCGCAAAAGTGTACGAACGGGAGATACCGTTATCCGCTGGGGGGGCGAAGAGTTCCTGATCGTCTTAGGCAATTGCGGATTGGAGCAAGCAATTGCGCTGGCGGAACGGATACGGGCAAGTGTTGAACGCCAAACCGACCACGAGGTCGGTCAGGTTACCCTATCACTGGGAATTGCCTCCCTACGGACGGATGAGGTCATTGAGGGCACCATCGAGCGGGCGGATAAATCTCTGTATTCAGCGAAACGCGGGGGACGGAACCGAGTCTCGGTGTCACGGGAGCTTTAAAAGCCAACCGCTGGTTTAGTCATCACGTTGACCGCAACCTGCCGTATGAGAGCGTTCGGTCTCAGCATCGTGTAGTCCACATCAGCAGGCCCTTGACCCCCTCGGTTATTCTTCCTTGAGATGTCTGAGCGCATCCTCGAAATTGCCGTCTAGAAAAACCGGGCAGAAATGACCTGCCCCCTGTAGCCGTACCAATCAATTCGCAGGAAGTCCGCTTGCAAGGTTAAAGGATTCCTTCGGTATTGGGTTGCGTTATCGCGATCG
>NZ_JCANUT010000122.1:0-2360 GCF_059569095.1 Propionivibrio pelophilus DSM 12018
CAGGAACGAGCGGCGGTTCAACTTGAAACTGTCTTTCATACTTCCCTCCGTGGTTTCAAAGTACTACGAGACACAAACTCGGCTTTTCAGCCGTGAATCAGCATCCCCCCATTGACGTCGATCACGGATCCCGTGAAATACGCCGACAGGTCGGATGCCAGAAAGTGGTACGCGCAGGCAATGTCTTGCTTATCGCGCTTGTCGTTCATGATTTGACGGTCTTTAAGCATAGTCGTCATGACGCGCTCAATTCAAAGTCATTTTCAGTGTCGCCTCGACGATCCGCGCCGTGGTCAGACCGAAGTGCCGGTACAGTTCGCCGGCCGGGGCTGATTCACCGAAGGTGTCGATGCCGATGACCGCACCCCGGCGGCCGACGTATTTGCGCCAGCCGGCGGTGACGCCCGCCTCGACGGCCAGCGTCGGCACCCCGAACGGCAGGATGGCGTGCTGGTAGGTCTGGTCCTGCTGATCGAAGGCGCTGCATGACGGCATCGATACCACGCGCACGTGGACGCCCTGTCCGGCGAGTTCGCACGAGGCTTGCACGGCGAGATCGACCTCCGAGCCGGTGGCGATCAGGATGGCCTGCAACGGTCCGCCTTCCCGGCAGAGGATGTAGCCGCCCTTGCGGATGTCGGCGATCTGTTGCGCCTTTCGTTCCTGGCAGGGCAGGTTCTGGCGGCTGAGGATCAGCGCCGTGGGCGTGTGCATGTGTTCGAGTGCAACCTGCCAGGCGACGAGTGTTTCCACAGTGTCGCAAGGGCGCCAGACGTCCATGTTCGGCATCAGGCGCAGCGTGGCGATCTGTTCGACCGGCTGGTGTGTCGGGCCGTCTTCGCCGAGGCCGATCGAGTCGTGGGTCAGCACGTAGATCGGGTTGATCTTCATCAGCGCGGCCATGCGCAGGGCGTTGCGCGCGTATTCGGAGAACATCAGGAAGGTGCCGCCGAAGGCGCGCAGGCCGTGGTGTAACTGCAGGCCGTTCATGATCGCCGCCATGGCGAATTCGCGCACGCCGTAGTGAATGTAATTGCCGCCCTTGGTCGGGACGAACGATTTTGCGCCGGGCCATTGCGTCAGGTTGGAACCGGTCAGGTCGGCCGAACCGCCGACGAGTTCCGGCAGTGCCTTGGCGAAGAAGGCGATGGCGCTCTGGCTGGCCTTGCGCGTGGCCATCGTCTCTCCTTGCGCCTGTAGGGCTTTGATCTGGCGGGCCGCACGCTGGGCGAATTTGTCGGGCAGCGCGCCGCGCTGGCGGCGGTCGAATTCGGCGCCCAGCTTCGGATAGGCCTCGCGATAGGTCTGCATCAGCGCTTCCCAGCGTGCCTGGTGTTTGGCACCGGCCTTGCGGGCGTCCCACGCGGCGTAGATTTCTTGCGGGATCTCGAAGGGCGCATGCCGCCAGCCGATGGCTTCGCGCGTGGCGGCGATTTCAGCATCGCCGAGCGGCGCCCCGTGGCACTCGTGGGTGCCGGCCTTGGCCGGGGCGCCCTTGCCGATGATGGTCTTGCAGCAGATCAGCGTTGGCTGGTCGGTTTGTTCCTTGGCCTTGCGGATGGCGTGGTCGACGGCCTTGATGTTGTGCCCGTCGATGTCCTCGATCACGTTCCAGCCGTAGGCGCGGAAGCGGGCCGGCGTATCGTCGGTGAGCCAGCCTTTGACGTGGCCGTCGATGGAAATGCCGTTGTCGTCGTAGAAGACGATCAGCTTGCCGAGCTTCCAGGTGCCGGCGAGGGAGCATGCTTCGTGGCTGATGCCTTCCATCAGGCAGCCGTCGCCAACGAACGCATAGGTGTAATGATCGACGACGGGGAAACCGTCGCGATTGAATTCGGCGGCCAGCAGTTGTTCGGCCAGCGCCAGCCCGACGGCGTTGGCCAGGCCCTGGCCGAGCGGGCCGGTGCTGGTCTCCACGCCAGGGGTGTAGCCGACTTCGGGGTGGCCGGGGGTCATGCTGTGCAGCTGCCGGAAACGCTTGAGTTCCTCGATCGGCAGCGGATATCCGGTGAGATGCAGCAGACTGTACAGCAGCATTGAGCCATGGCCGTTCGAGAGCACGAAGCGGTCCCGATTCGGCCAGTGCGGATCGTTGGGGTTGTGTTTCAGCTGCCCGGCCCAGAGGGCCACGGCGATCTCGGCCATGCCCAGAGGCATGCCGGGATGTCCGGAACCGGCCGCCTGCACCGCATCCATGGACAAGGCCCGGATGGCGTTGGCGCGGGGGTCGAAGTGATTCACGATGACCGGTTCCGTTCTGCGGGATTAGCCGAGGCGCTTCTGCACCGAGGTGCCGATGGTTTTCAGAAGCAGGAAGCACGAGGTCGACCCGGCATCGAGGACGCCGATCGAGCGCTCGC
>NZ_JCANUT010000123.1:0-2320 GCF_059569095.1 Propionivibrio pelophilus DSM 12018
TTGATCTTTAAAAACTGGACGATTGATAGGTGTGGGTTTTTGATCGGGTTGCGATCTGCGTTGAGTAGATAGCGAAAAGATTGAAGGCTCGCACGATGTAAAGAAGTCTGTGGGTCAGGAATGATCTGCAGGACGTCAAGCGAGAGTTTTAACAGGAATTGAACTGAAGAGTTTGATCCTGGCTCAGATTGAACGCTGGCGGCATGCCTTACACATGCAAGTCGAACGGCAGCATGGGTGCTTGCACCTGATGGCGAGTGGCGAACGGGTGAGTAATGCATCGGAACGTACCCGGAAGTGGGGGATAACGTAGCGAAAGTTACGCTAATACCGCATATTCTGTGAGCAGGAAAGAGGGGGATCGCAAGACCTCTCGCTTTCGGAGCGGCCGATGTCGGATTAGCTAGTTGGTGGGGTAAAGGCCTACCAAGGCGACGATCCGTAGCGGGTCTGAGAGGATGATCCGCCACACTGGGACTGAGACACGGCCCAGACTCCTACGGGAGGCAGCAGTGGGGAATTTTGGACAATGGGCGCAAGCCTGATCCAGCCATGCCGCGTGAGTGAAGAAGGCCTTCGGGTTGTAAAGCTCTTTCGGTCGGGAAGAAATGGCACGCTCTAACATAGCGTGTTGATGACGGTACCGACATAAGAAGCACCGGCTAACTACGTGCCAGCAGCCGCGGTAATACGTAGGGTGCGAGCGTTAATCGGAATTACTGGGCGTAAAGCGTGCGCAGGCGGTTGTGTAAGTCAGAGGTGAAATCCCCGGGCTCAACCTGGGAATGGCCTTTGAGACTGCACGGCTAGAGTGTGACAGAGGGGGGTAGAATTCCACGTGTAGCAGTGAAATGCGTAGAGATGTGGAGGAATACCGATGGCGAAGGCAGCCCCCTGGGTTACTACTGACGCTCATGCACGAAAGCGTGGGGAGCAAACAGGATTAGATACCCTGGTAGTCCACGCCCTAAACGATGTCAACTGGATGTTGGGAGGGTTAAACCTCTTAGTGTCGTAGCTAACGCGTGAAGTTGACCGCCTGGGGAGTACGGCCGCAAGGCTAAAACTCAAAGGAATTGACGGGGACCCGCACAAGCGGTGGATGATGTGGATTAATTCGATGCAACGCGAAAAACCTTACCTACCCTTGACATGTCAGGAATCCTTGAGAGATTGAGGAGTGCCCGAAAGGGAGCCTGAACACAGGTGCTGCATGGCTGTCGTCAGCTCGTGTCGTGAGATGTTGGGTTAAGTCCCGCAACGAGCGCAACCCTTGTCGTTAATTGCCATCATTAAGTTGGGCACTTTAATGAGACTGCCGGTGACAAACCGGAGGAAGGTGGGGATGACGTCAAGTCCTCATGGCCCTTATGGGTAGGGCTTCACACGTCATACAATGGTCGGTTCAGAGGGTTGCCAACCCGCGAGGGGGAGCCAATCTCAGAAAGCCGATCGTAGTCCGGATTGCAGTCTGCAACTCGACTGCATGAAGTCGGAATCGCTAGTAATCGCGGATCAGCATGCCGCGGTGAATACGTTCCCGGGTCTTGTACACACCGCCCGTCACACCATGGGAGCGGGTTCTGCCAGAAGTAGGTAGCCTAACCGCAAGGAGGGCGCTTACCACGGCGGGGTTCGTGACTGGGGTGAAGTCGTAACAAGGTAGCCGTAGGGGAACCTGCGGCTGGATCACCTCCTTTCTAGAGAAAAGACTTGATCAAGAACTCACAACCTATCAATCGTCACACGCAGTACAGACGGAGGGTCTGTAGCTCAGTCGGTTAGAGCACCGTCTTGATAAGGCGGGGGTCGTTGGTTCGATTCCAACCAGACCCACCAACGTTTGAAGGAACGGGGGATTAGCTCAGCTGGGAGAGCACCTGCTTTGCAAGCAGGGGGTCGTCGGTTCGATCCCGTCATCCTCCACCAAATCCTGAATTCAGGGGTCAGAAGCAAGTGTTGCCGTTGGGCAGTATTTGCTTCTGACAGATGAATAGTCTGTATGCTCTTTAACAAAATGGAAGAAGGTTGTATCACTGGCCGCCGACAAACCAAGGTCAGTGATACGGTTGTAATTGCATCGACAATATCCTGTTACAGCTAGCAGGGTATTGTGCACAAACGAGTTGCCTGTAGCTTACGGTTCTCGCAAGAGAGCTTAAGGTTATAGGATCAAGCGACTAAGTGCATGTGGTGGATGCCTTGGCGATTACAGGCGAAGAAGGACGTGCAAGCCTGCGAAAAGCTCCGGGGAGCTGGCAATGAAGCTTTGATCCGGAGATGTCCGAATGGGGAAACCCACTCCGCAAGGAGTATCCCA
>NZ_JCANUT010000124.1:0-2309 GCF_059569095.1 Propionivibrio pelophilus DSM 12018
ACTTGAGCGTTCGCCTGAACGCATCAAGGCCTTCTTTCAGGACAAACAGGTTCGCTATGCCGCGTAAAAACTTATTCGGGCCTGATCAATAGTCAGGGTATCGTGATCCTTCCGGGCTGCGCGTTCCTCCGGGATACGCAGCCCGGATCGATGATGTGTTTTTTGTAGTGTTGTAGTTCCATTCACCGAGGAGAAGTCAAATGAAACTGAAAAAGAAACTGTTCGCCGCATTGCTCTCGGCAGGCTTGATCGCTGGCGTCGTCGGATCGGCCAGCGCGGAATCGCTGCGTTTCGCATCGGAAGCTCCGCGGACGGATACCCAGTCCATCGCCGGCAAGCGCTTCGGCGAACTGCTAAAGGAAAAGACCAAAGGTGCGCTCGATATCAAGATCTTTGCGGATAGCTCACTTGGTGCGTTCCAGGCTGCGATTGCCGGCGTGCGTGGTGGCACTATCGATATGGCTGTTTCGGGCTCCGGTAACTTTGTCGGCATGGTCCCGCTTCTCGGTATCTTTGATATCCCGTTCATGTTCAAGGATACGGATCACGCCTACCGCGTTCTGGATGGCAAGATCGGCCAGGACGTTCTCGAGAAACTCGGTGAGTTCGGCCTGAAGGGTCTGGCCTACTGGGATAACGGCTGGCGCGAACTGACGAACAACCGGAACCCGGTGAACAAGCCGGAAGACGTCAAGGGCATGAAGGTACGCACCACCGGCAGCCCGGCGCACATCGAAGCCTTCAAGCTGCTCGGTGCCAACCCGGTGCCGATGCCTTTGGCCGAACTCTACACGGCGCTGGAAATGAAGACGGTGGATGCGCAGGAGCACCCGCTCGGCGTGCTCTGGTCGGCCAAACTCTACGAAGTGCAGAAGTACCTGAGCCTGACCAACCATGCTTACAGCGCCCTGATCGTGGTCATGAACAAGGCCAAGTACGAAGCGCTGCCAGCGGATCAGCAGAAGGCGCTGGTCGAAGCCGCCCGTGAAGCCGGTATGTATCAGCGCAAGCTGAACAACGACAACATGGCCAAGATCGTTGCCGACGTGAAGAAGGCCGGCATGCAGGTTATCGAAAAGGTTGACGGTGCGCCGTTCCTGGAAGTGACCAAGCCGGGCCGCGATACCTTCACGGCGAAGTTCGGCGGTGCTGACATCATCAAGGCCATCGACGCCGTTCGCGACGCCAAGTAAGTTTCTTTATTGCCGGGAACGGCGAATCCTCCGCAAACGCCACGCCGGTTATTCGGCGTGGCGTTTGTCTAACTGTCGTTTTTTTGACAGCCATTTCTCTTTATTTTCCCTAATGTCCGGGTTAAAATGAAACGCTGTTTCAAAATGGTTGAGATGTGTTGGCGACAATGCCTTGGTGCGACTCAGGGGTATGAACGAAAGACTCAATTCAGGTATCGATAAGACGCTGAGTATCCTCGAATTCCTTTCAGTGAATCCGGGAGGCGCGACCTTGGCGGATATCGTAAAGACGGTCGGCGTGCCGAAAACAACGTCGTTCCGCATCCTGGATATTCTCCTGGCAAGGGAATACGTGACCTGGGATCAGGATAGCGAAAAATACAGCATCGGCCTGAAAACCCTGGAACTCGGCCTAAGCGGCCTGATCGGCCAGGACATTGTTGAAGTGTCGATCCCGTATTTGAAGGAACTGGCGAGCACAGTCGGGGAAACGTCGTTCCTCGCCGTCTATAACGCCGGCGACGTGGTTTATCTGTACAAGGCGGAAGGCACTCAATCGATCGTGACCACCGCGACGCTCGGGAGCCGGCGACCGGCTTTCTGCACCGCCTTGGGTAAAGCAATTCTGGCCAATCTGCCGATCGAGGAGTCCGACCGGATATTCGAGAGGCCGTTGGAGCGGCTGACCGAAAAGACGGTGGTCGACCGCATGCGTCTGCACGATGAGTTCGCGCATATTCGCTTGGACGGGTATTCGGTTGACGACGAGGGGATCGAGCCGGGCCTTTACTGTCTGGCGGTGCCGATCTACAACTATACGGGCGGGGTTGTGGCGGCGATCAGCGTCTCGGGGCCGGTCGACCGGTTCATGGAGAACAAGGAAAAAATCGTCGAGGAACTCAAGAACGTCGGAATCACGATTTCACGGCGCTTGGGTTACGTCAAGGCGATGCGCAGCAGGAAATGAAGTAGTCAAAAAGGCGGGCTTGCACGACAAGCCTTCAGTTGTATCAGTCGTATTTTTGTTCAGGAGCAAGGAAATGGCATCGAAAGACAGGATGGCGGTACTGAGTGCGTTGATGGAGCAATCGGTGATCCCGGTGTTCTATCACCCGG
>NZ_JCANUT010000125.1:0-2183 GCF_059569095.1 Propionivibrio pelophilus DSM 12018
TTGGCGGCGGCGAAGTTCATGCTTGTGCTCCTTGCAGTTCGGCCATGGCTTGTTTGTATTGCTCGTCGTTCGGCGCTTTGCCGTGCCAGTCGAGCGAGTTTTCCATGAAGCTGACGCCCTTGCCCTTGACGGTGTAGGCGAGGACGACGGTGGGCTTGCCGTTGCGGGCGTGCTTGGCCTTGGTAAGGGTAGTGAGAACATCCGCCATGTCGTGACCGTTCATCGTCATCACGTCGAAACCGAAGGCACGGAATTTGGCGTCGATCGGTTCGATGGGGAGGACTTCGTCGAGGGTGCCGTCGAGCTGGAGGTTGTTGACGTCGACGATGGCGACGAGGTTGTCGAGCTTATACTTGGCGGCAGCCAGCGAGCTTTCCCAGACAACGCCTTCGTTGAGTTCGCCGTCGCCGAGGACGGTGAACACCTTGTAGTCTTTTTTCTTCAGCAGTTTGCCTTCCATGGCGATGCCGACGGCCTGGGCATAGCCGAGGCCGAGGGAGCCGGAAGAGGCATCGAGTCCCGGGAGATAGGTGGCGATCGGGTGGCCTTGCAGGCGGCTGTCGTTCTTGCGCAGGGTCTTGAGCTCTTCAACGGGGAAGAAGCCGCGCATGGCAAGGGCGGAGTACCAGATGGGGCAGACGTGGCCCTTGGAGAGAACAAAGCGGTCGCGGTCATCCCACTTGGGGTTGGCCGGGTCGATGTTCATCAGGTCGAAGTACAGGGCGGTGACGAAGTCGGCCGCCGACAGCGATCCTCCGATGTGCCCGGACTGGGCGGTGTACACCATGTCAACAACGTTGATGCGCATGGTGTTGGCTAGTTTCTTGAGCCGATCGACGCGTGCGTCGAACGTCAGGCCCGCGGTCTCTTCCATTCTGCGACTCCTTGTGATGTGAATTCGTTTGTCTGTCCCGGAAAGGAAGATCGTCTTCCCATCCCCTCACCGGCTCCGTCTTTTTTTTCTTCCCGGTCAGCGAGTGATGCGAAGACTACGCCCTTGATTTTTGGCGGACAAACGAATAATTATGTGAGAAAGTTGAATTCATTTCACACGAGGTCGCCATGTCAAACCGGGTTTCCCTGAAGGCCGTACAAGCGTTCGAGGCCGCCGCGCGCCTCTCGTCGTTCTCGCTGGCGGGCGAGGAATTGTTCGTCACCCCTTCGGCGATAAGCCACCAGGTCAAGTTTCTCGAAGAGCAATTCGGCGTGCAGCTCTTTCACCGGGTGCATCGCGCTGTCATCCTCACCGATGCCGGGCGGCGCTATGCAGAGGAGATATCGGCGGCCTTCGCACGTATCGACACCGCGACGCGTGATCTGGGCCGGGCGACGAAGAGCGACATCCTGACGATCCATTCGACGCCGAGCTTCGCCACTCAATGGCTGATGCCGCGACTGGCGCGGTTCAGCGCCAGCAACCCGGACATCGACGTCCGGCTGAATGCCTCCAAGGATCCGGTCGACCTGATCGCCGGCGCCGTCGACGTGGATATCCGCTACGGTGCGAAGAACATCCTGCCACCGGGAGTCATCGCCGTTCCGTTCCCGTCGGAGCTGATCGTTCCACTCTGTTCTCCGGCGCTCGCCAACGGCCCGCATCCGATCCGGACGCCGGCGGATCTCGTGCATCATCCGCTGATCCACAGCGAAGTCTGCCTGGTAAGCTGGCTTGACTGGGCGCGCCAGCACGCCGAGGTGAAGCTCGACCTCAAGCGCGGCTTGCGCTTCGACCGCTCGTTCATGGCGCTCAGCGCGGCGGCGGATGGCCTCGGGGTTTGCCTGGACAGCCTGATGCTGGCGGAGCGTGAACTGGAAACCGGCCGCCTCATTGCTCCGTTCGGCCTCGACGGCCTGGAAGTCAGCGGCTATTCGTTCAACACGCTGAAATCAAGCGCGGACCTGCCGAAGGTCCGCAACTTTCATGACTGGCTGTTCGCGGAGTTGCAGAACACGCCGGTTCACGACACGACGGACTGATGAGGCCGTGTGTTGTAAGGATTCGTCATTCCGGCGAACGCCGGAATCCAGAAAACTCAACGAACTGGACCCCGGCCTTCGCCGGGGTGACGCACGGATCAAACACAAGCCTTATAGATTCGGCCCGAATAACGCTTGAATTTCGGGTTATTGTCCCGACATGGGAATGATGGAAACGACAGAAAAAGAAGTTCAAACGCTGGAGC
>NZ_JCANUT010000126.1:0-2146 GCF_059569095.1 Propionivibrio pelophilus DSM 12018
AGCGTGTAGATCCCTTTCGGTAGTCGTTCCATCCTTGTCCTCCGTTCCTCACATTTTACGAAACGTTGGACTCCACTTTTTTCAGCCTACCTCACTACCGCTACAAGGGCGAGAGTTACCAGCCGCACAATTCGGTGGCGCTGGCCAATGCCGGCTACATCCAGGTCGAACTGATCCAGACACGCAACGACGTGCCGTCGATGTACCGTGACTTCCAGCAGACCAGCAAGAGCGGCCTGCAGCACGTGGCCTACTGGACCGAGGATTACGACCGCGACCTGAACAACCTGGTCGGCCTGGGCTGGAAGCCGATCATGCAGGGCGAGGTCGGCGAACGCGGGCGCTTCATCTATTTCGATACCGAATACCACCCCGGAACCGTCATCGAACTGTCCGAAGTGGCCGGCCCGAAGGGCAAGCTGTTCAAGCTGATTCGCGAAGCGAGCGAAGGCTGGGACGGAATGGATCCGGTACGACCTTTCCCTGACTTGTCGACCTTGTGACCTCCTTGCTTTAGTCGTCAAGTAAAGGCCCGGGCCGTCTGTCCCGGGCCTCTTTTTTCCGGCACGGCTCCGGTAGTCTTCTGGATGTGATTGCTCACTGCACCAAGACGAAGATCCTCGCTGACAGAAAGCGGAGAGCTCCCCGAGATGGTGCCGTGGCAGAGTGAAATGCACGATTTTGGCTCACTGTTTTCGACTTCCTGTTATTAACTTGCTGATATAAAAAGGAAATAGTTTCTGGAATGTTGTTTGCTTACATCCCTCGATTCTTTTCAGGGGGGCGTATGGAAGCATTGAAATCAGGGAGTGATGTTCTTTTCATCCTGCTCGGCGGCATCATGGTGCTGGCGATGCACTCGGGTTTTGCATTTCTGGAACTCGGAACGGTGCGCAAGAAGAACCAGGTCAATGCGCTGGTCAAGATCCTCGTCGACTTTTCGGTGTCGACGATTGCCTACTTCTTCATCGGTTTTTCGGTTGCCTACGGCGTTAATTTCTTCTCGGGCGCGGAGGTGCTGATGGCGAAGAACGGCTTCGAGCTGACGCGCTTCTTCTTTCTGCTGACCTTCGCGGCGGCGATTCCGGCGATCATTTCGGGTGGTGTCGCCGAGCGTGCGCGCTTCAACCCGCAGTTGATCGCCACCTTCGTCATCGTCGGCTTCATCTATCCCTTCTTCGAGGGTATCGCCTGGAACCAGGCGTTCGGCATCCAGGCCTGGCTGAAGTCCACGTTCGGCGCGGAATTCCACGACTTCGCCGGCTCCGTCGTCGTGCATGCGATGGGCGGCTGGATCGCGCTGCCCGCAGTGCTTCTGCTCGGCGCGCGCTACGGGCGCTACACGAAGGAAGGGCGCATTTCCGCGCACCCGCCGTCGTCGATTCCCTTCCTCGCGCTCGGCGCGTGGATTCTCACCGTCGGCTGGTTCGGTTTCAACGTGATGAGCGCGCAGACGGTCGACAAGATTTCCGGCCTCGTCGCGATCAATTCGTTGATGGCGATGGTCGGCGGCACGCTGGTCGCCACCGTGCTCGGCAAGAATGACCCCGGTTTCGTGCATAACGGCCCGCTTGCCGGACTGGTTGCCGTGTGCGCGGGGTCCGACCTGATGCACCCGATCGGAGCGCTGGTAGTCGGCGGCGTTGCCGGCGCGCTTTTTGTCGTGATGTTCACCCGGACGCAAAACCGCTGGAAGATCGACGACGTGCTCGGCGTGTGGCCGCTGCACGGCCTCTGCGGCGCCTGGGGCGGCATCGCGGCCGGCATCTTCGGGCAGCAGGCGCTCGGCGGCGCGGGCGGTGTGGCCTTTATGTCGCAGCTGACGGCGACCGTCATGGCAATTGCCATCGCGCTGACCGGTAGCGTGGTCGTTTATGGCACGCTCAAGGCGACGCTCGGCCTGCGTCTCGACCGTGAGGAAGAATTCGAGGGGGCCGATTTGTCCATCCACCGCATTAGCGCGACGCCGGAGAACGAGTCGAACTGGTGAGTTGTGAGCGGAAACAATAAAGTCTGTCGGGCAATAGACAAGCGAAGCCCGGCCAACGCCGGGCTTCGTTCTTTGTGCGCCCGGCACGGGCGCACTCCTGCGGGTGCAAGTCCCGCCGTAAGTTGATCACAGCGAACGAAGTGAAGCGCAACTGCG
>NZ_JCANUT010000127.1:0-2068 GCF_059569095.1 Propionivibrio pelophilus DSM 12018
TCCTTCGTTTGACTGGTTGGTGACAACTCCAGTCTGGCACATCGATGCCGGTGGAAGGGAGGAGTCCATCCCATTGGCCTTCGCCGGAATGACGGAGGTGTTCGGGAGGATTACTTCTTCGTCAGCTTTTGCACCAGCGCCTTGTCGTACCAAGGCTGGCCTTCGTACTTGGCGTAGAAGGCGTCGATGTTCTTCATGAAGCTGGCGCGGTCGGGCGTCATGTCGAAGGTGGTGCCGTTGGCCTTCATCGTCTCGATGGCCTTGACGTTGTCGCGCTCGATCTCGTCGAACGACCACGCGGCCATCTTGCGTGCTTCGTCCTTGATCAGCTTCTTCATGTCGTCCGGAACCTTGGCCCAGGCGCGGTCGTTGGCGACCATGGTCAGGCCCATCCACATGTAGTTGATCATCGAGTAGTGCTTCTGCACTTCATAGACCTTGCTGGCGACGGTGTGATACGGCGCGTTGTCCTGCGCGTCGACCACGCCGGTCTTCAGCGCCATGTACAGCTCGGTGATCGGCATCGGCGTGACGATCGCGCCCCACGACTTCCACAGCGCGACGTAGGTGTCGATCTCCGGCACGCGAACCTTCAGGCCCTTGACGTCATCGACCGAATGAATCGCCTTGTTCGACGTGCTGATATGGCGCATGCCGTTGTCGCCGGTGGCCAGATACACCAGATTGAACGACTTGAGCCCGGAAAAGATTTCTTCGCCAACCGGGCCGTTCACCACCTCGAACGCCTGCTTGGCGTTGGTGAACAGGAAGGGCAGGTCGAAGATCTTGGCCTTCGGATAGAAGCTCGAATAGCCGCCGGTACCGGCGAACATGATGTCGATGGTGCCCATGCGCGTCGATTCGATCGCTTCGCGGTCGTTGCCGAGCTGGCCGGAGTGGAACACCTGGATGTTCAGCTTGCCGCCGGTCGCCTTGTTGACGTTCTCGGCGAACAGCGTCAGTGCCTTGGTCGGCACCGCCGTCGGGTTGGTCGGCACGTAGGCCTTGAGGGTCAGGGCCTGTGCGTGGGTCAGCGAGCTTCCCAGGCAGGCGATGGCGGTGAAACAGGCGGCACGAATCAGTTTTTTCATTTGACACTCCTTGTTATCGAACTATCAAAAACGACCATCGCCGCCCCCGTGGGCGGGACGGCTTATTTACCTGCGCCCAGCGAAATATCCTCCAGCGTTTTGAACATGTGATCCTTCATGCAGCGTTGCGCCGCGTTGGCGTCGCGTTTCTGCAGCGCGGCCATGATCTTGCGGTGCGGCGAAACGGCGTTCTTGGCATGCGCCTCGACCTTGAAGCTGGTCGCACGGAATTCCTTGAACGCGGCGGTGACCAGCGCGTTGAGGTGAATCAGCAGCGGGTTGTGCGAAGCCTCGGCGATGGCGGCGTGGAATTTCTCGTCCAGTGCGCCGAGACGTTCGCCGGCCGGAGCGTCGAAGGTCTCGGCGGCGAGCACCGCTTCGAATTCCTCGCGGATGGCGTCGATCGCCGCGATCTCCTCGTCGCTGCCGCGCTCGACGGCTAGCCGGGCAGCCAGCGGCTCCAGCTGCATGCGCACCTCGATGATGTCGGCGACCTCCGTCTTGCGGCTGCCCAGCCACGAGAGCAGGCTGTTGACGGGCGTGTCCAGATTCTTGCGCTTGAGAAAGGCCCCGCGCCCGGGTTCGATCTGCACGTAACCCATCACCTGCAACGCCTTGACCGCCTCGCGCACCGTCGAACGGCCGACGTGCAAGCGTTCGCACAGCACCATTTCGGTCGGCAGCTTGTCGCCTTCCTGAATTTCGTCGGTCTGGAAAAACCGGGTGAGTTCCTTCACCACCAGGTCGGTCTGGGATACGCGGGCAATCGGTTGCATCGGCTAATTTTCTTTGTCGGATTGTAAAATTGTCTGATGTCTGGTTGCGAGAGAATAGCCTTGGTCAATGAAGGAGTCAATCCAAAAGTTGCTGACCGGCCCTTGGTGTTAAGGGTTGTGCGATGCCTGCCCTACCGCGAGGCAGGTTGAGTGGCAACGATTGCCGGCGGGCAGGCGTCGTACAAGCCTCGGGGGAGGAAA
>NZ_JCANUT010000128.1:0-2043 GCF_059569095.1 Propionivibrio pelophilus DSM 12018
GTAACCGCTAACTGAGCGACGTACTTGCCTATTCCCGTGGGCTCTGCAAAGGCGAACGAAGCGGATTGTCGGCGAAGAGCGTCTTCCAGAGCCTCGGCGTAAGTTCCTGAACCTGGCAGGCCGGATGCTGCCCGACACGTTGCAGCACATCGACAAGATACTCGTACGGATCGACCCCGTGCAGTCGGCAAGTGACAAGCAGACTTTGCATGATGCCGACGTGCTTGGCACCGAGCTCGGTCCAGCAGAACATCCAGTTCTTTTTCCCGAGAGGAATCGCGCGTAGCGCCCGTTCCAAATGGTTGGTGTCGATCGGCACGTCAGGATCGGTCAGATAGACCTCCAGCCCGAAGCGTCGTTCGCGCGCGTAGGCCAGTGCTTTCGTCATCGGATTGCTGGGCAACAAGCCCTGCGCTTCGAATTGTCGATTGACCCAGGCAAAGAATTGTTCGACGCGTGGCTTGGCGTGCGTCAATCGGTAGTCGAGTTTCTTCGTGGCGCCAAGTTTCTGTTCGCGGATGCGCTCTTCCACGGCGTAGAGGCCGCCGATCAGTTCCAGTCCTTGCGCCGCGATCTCCGGTTCGATGTCTTTCGCTTCGAACAGCTTGCGCCGGGTGTGCGCCCAGCACTGGGCGTGGGTGAGCCCGGTCCTCTGCGTGTAGTGCGCATAGGCGGCGTAGCCGTCGGAGAGGAGCACACCGCGCTCGACCGGTGTCAGGCCCAGCGCCTGTTCGACGTGTTCGATCCGCCGGCTGTCGAAGAACGGGAAGCAGACTTCGTCCAGTTCGCCATAGACCGGCCAGAAGTAGCCGCCCTTGAGCTTCCCCGGGCCGGCGCGGCCGGCCTTGATCGGCGTTTCATCCATCGCCTTGACGCGCGAATCCCTGATTGAGGCAAACTGGGCGTCGTAAATGGGTTCGAGCAGGGCGATCGCCTGTTGGCCGAGCTGGGTCAGCCAGGGCCGGCTGACGGTGATGCCGGCGTCGGCGAGACGCTGGTGCTGGCGGTAGAACGGGAGGTGCCAGGCGAACTTGTCGATCAACAGGCCGGCCAGGAAGCTGACGTCGGCGCGGCTGCCGTCGATGACCCCGACCGGCGCCGCCGGGCAGAGGATGGCTTGATTCTCCTTGAGCTTGATCACCGGTCGCCGGTAGTTGAGCACGACCGTGCTGCCGGGGCGTTGGGCGAGGCGGTAGCTGTTCTTGTAGCTGATGATCTCGAAGTCGTCCGGGGCAAGCCCCTCGGTTTCCGGTGCCGTCAGTTCGATGATCTCGACCGGAACCCGTGCGGCATCGAAGAACGGCAGGCTGTCATCGCCGGACTCGGGCGTCTTCGTGGTCGGGCGCCGGGTGTGGGCCGCAACGGGACGTTCGACCGGTGCCGGCGAAGAAGCGGTCTGCCCCGGTGTAAGCATCTCGCCCAGACTCATCTGGCCGTTGGCGGAGTCGATGATCCGGCGTTCGCTCTTCGGGCCGAAGACCTGACGCTTGAACCAGTCGAGTTGGTGCTTGAGAACATCGACTTCCCGGCTCAGCGCCCCCACCAGATCGACAACCTGTTGCGGGCTGAACGCGGCGGCCTCATCGAGGCTGGGAACACGGGCCGGGGTCGTCGAATTCATGCCGCCATTATACCGGAGGCATGCCCTCCGCCGGGCGGCCGGTAGCGCTTTCTGACAACTTTCGCTTCGATGCCTTCGAGCAGGAGTTTCAAGCCGGTCCAGTCCATCTGCCGGGTGGCGACCTGCGTCCAGTCGGAGAGGAAGCGCCCCTGTTCGAGGCGCTTGGCCCAGAGGCAGAAACCGGTGCGATCCCAGTAGAGCACCTTGATCTGCGTGGCCCGCCGGTTGATGAAGACGTAGAGGTCGCCCGAGAGTGGATCGGCGCCGAGCCGCTGACGCGTCAGGGCGTAGAGTCCGTCGAACGATTTGCGCATGTCGACCGGTTGCCCGTAGACATGGACGCGCACCCGGCCTTCCGGAAAGAACATCAGCCGCGCACCACATGCAGCACGATCCCGTGGCCCAGTTCGAGTCGGAGGTTG
>NZ_JCANUT010000129.1:0-2039 GCF_059569095.1 Propionivibrio pelophilus DSM 12018
CGCCAGTACAACAAAAATGCCAAACCACTCAAGTGGAAGTATGCCGATCCGTCCCGCCATATCCGGTGCGATTCTTCTGGTTCAATGGACTAGTCCAATGAAAGTTTCGGAGATCACACGAGGTCACAAAAGCGGGACGCTCGTTACACAAGCCCGGAAAAGAGCCAACAGATGCCCCGGTGCGCGCTTGCTACGATGAAGCTGTCAGATGAAGTGATGTTTCACCTGATGAAGGCAATTCAACCACTCTTGTGAAAGGAAACATCATGGAACTCAGCACGAGCTTCTTCTTTGAACACGGCCTCGAAATTCGTTTGATCGTTGCAGCGCTGTCAGTTGTTGGCGGCTACGGACTCGTCAAGCTTTACACGCTGGTTGGCGAAGCGCGTGATGCCGCCCTCGAAGCCTACCGCAAGGCCTCTGAAGGCAAACTCAGCATCAGCGCAGCTGCCGCGCATTAGTTCTGTCTGGTCATGACAGTCCAACCTCCGGCCGGAAAATAGCCGTTTGCCAATCGATTCCCCATCGCTGAGGCAACAACACGCCACGCCACTCCTGGCAGGCATTCCGGTCGGAATATAGCGGCACCCTTCTTCGGGTTTCCCGCCGCATCGCCGCCCAGCAGGGTTTTCCGGCGAATCCATCAAAAAATAGTGGCACCGGGTTGTCGATATCGATGAACTCGTACGAAACACGTGCGCCGGCCAATCGATCAGTTCCTGAATCGTGTGAGTATTCCAACTCATCACCCGATTGGACAACTGGGACAGCGAACCGGAGAAACGTTGGGGATACAGTATTTAATAAAATAGTTCGTACGATATTGTTACCTCCGCCAAGGTTTCTTATACTTATTTAAGTTCGTACGTAATTGAGCTCTCCATGACGACGCAAGAGTCGACCAAACGTGGTCCTGGCCGGCCAGGAAAGTACGCGAATGCCAAAGAGCGGTCACGCGCCTGGCGGGAACGGCAAAAGGCGTTGATCGCCGAGGCCCAACGGTTGACTCAACGGGCTGAGCCGATCGTTGTTGAAAGACTTGTCGAGAAAAGAATCGAAATTCCGGTTGTACCCCTCGCTCCCGCCAAAAGGTCGCGAGGTCGGGGCCCAACGGATGCACCGAATGCCGATAAATTGGGCACGTTGTTGATACCCAAGTTCGCTGCCTTTGGTGGAGAGGCGCGTGCCAAAAAGCTGCGAAGCAATGCAGCGCGTGTCGCGGCTACGGCGCGTGAGATTCTGGCGATGTTTGGCCCGTCCGAGAATGTTCCGGAAACCGAGAAGGTCTTCCTTCAACACGTGGTACGTTTCTTTGACAGCCTGAATGCCAGTTTTGAGGTGGCTCAGCGTGGGGCAAAAACAACCAAGGCGCGAGTAGACGCCGAAATGCTGGCCACGCATGAGGCGCGCCTCGAGGAGATCATTCGGCTTATCTTTTCCGGACATGTTGATCTGGAGACGGTCCGGGCGATGGCAGAACAGCTCCAGACGTTTGCCAGTCGGAAAGCATGCGATGAGGAAGCGCGTCGGCACGGAGTTGATCGGGCCTATTTTCCGATCGCGCGCGAGTTCGAACTTCGCGCTGCCCTAAAGAGTGGCGATGTGAAGAAAATTGCGCGAGAAATTGCTGAGATTCGTCTTGAAACGGAAGAGCGAGGGCGACAGTGGACGGACCAAGGAGAAAGCTGCTATCTCGCCGGCTGGGCTGATTTTCTTGAATTCCGTTCGAACGGAAACAGATGATGCGTGGCTCAGTTGTAACGGTATTGCGTTTGCGGAACGCCAGTGACGTCCGTCAGAGCAATTGGCGGCACACGGTTTCCCCCTCGCACCCGGCAAGTCCGGCGATCAACGTGGCGGGAAAGGTCGCCCCAAATGGGCCGGCTGTCACTTGCAGGCAGTGATGGGGACTGACGTTTTCTCTCCTTGCCAGCCTTGCGGTAAACGGGGGGAACTCGATAGGTGGGCTGGTTCGACCACGAGGCAAAAACGGGTCGAAAAACGGGTGTCGTCGTTCGGGGTTCGCGCCGTTCTGGCTC
>NZ_JCANUT010000130.1:0-2023 GCF_059569095.1 Propionivibrio pelophilus DSM 12018
AGGCTCTGGAAGACGCTCTTCGCCGACAATCCGCTTCGTTCGCCTTTGCAGAGCCCACGGGAATAGGCAAGTACGTCGCTCAGTTAGCGGTTACGGCAGAGACCTCTTCCCAGGCGCTGGCCATGCCGTACAGGCGCAGTTCCTTGAGTTCGGCGGTGATGTCACGCATGGCTCACCTCCTGGCGCAGACGGTCGTACCGGTGCGGGTCCGCCACCGGCGCCTCTTCGACGGTTAGTGCTGATTCGACCTGCGGTGGCGGCGGCACCGCTTTCAGCCGGTGGAGCACGTTCTCGATGTGCTCGGAACTCGGGGTGCCGGATTCGAGCACCAGTTCGACGGCAACCAGAACGGCGTCGAGACCATGGTTCGGCACAGCCGCGAGTACCTGGGCCATGATCCGGTCGCCGCCTTCACGCGTGAGCAACAGGCCACGCAGTTTCTGCATCGGTGCCGGCAGCAGGTCGGCAAACGGTGCACCGTTGCGTAACGCGCCGGGTTTGCGCTCGATCAGCGGAATGTAGTGTTGCCAGTCATAGCGGGTTTCCATCCGGCTGAAACTACGCAGGTGACTGGCGACCACCGCATCGTGAGCGACAAGGTCAATCCGTTCCGGATAGACCCGGATGCCGACCATCTGCCCGACCCATTCGCACGGGGCCGAGTAGCGATTTCGATCAAAGGTGACCAGGCAGGTGCTCGATACCTTGCCGAGGGTTTCGACGTAGCCGTCAAACGGGACAATCATCGGCATCAGGTGCGGCTGTTCCTGTTCGAGCATTTCAGCGAGCGACAGGTCGTACTCGGGGTGGCGCAGTTCCCGCCACAAGGCCCGGCAGCGGGCCAGCAGCCACAGGTTCAGTTCGGTGAAGCTGCCGAAGCGTTCCTGAGCGGCGTCTTGCCAGATCCGCCGCCGCGTGTCCTGAACGTTCTTCTCGACAACACCCTTCTCCCATCCGGACGCCACGTTACAGAAATCCGGATCGAACAGGTAGTGCGAGGCCATCGCGGCGAAGCGCGTGTTGACGACCCGGGCCTTGCCTTTCTTGACCTTGTCTACCGCCGTCTTCATGTTGTCGTAAATGCCACGGCGCGGTATGCCACCCAACGCGGCAAAGGCCCGGCTGTGGGCATCGAACCGCATTTCGTGGCTTTGCGCCGGGTACGCCTGCACGACGAACGTCTTGCTGTAGCAGAGCTTCAGGTGCGCCACGGTCAGCTTCCGCCAGACGCCGCCGATGACCAGATGCTCTTCGCTCCAGTCGAACTGGTGTGCTTCGCCAGGGGCAAACTGCAAGGGCACAAACGCTTTGGTGACGGCAACACCTCTACTTTGTCGCCATTTGCGGATGAACTCGGTGACCCGGCTGTAGTGGCCGTCAAAGCCCTGGCGCTTCAACTCGGCATGAAGCTTCAAGGCGGTTCGCCGGTCTTTGACCGGACGGCGTGCGTCCATTTCGAGCATCTTGATCAGACGCTCGGCAAACGGCGCGATCTTGGTCTCGCCGATCTTCCTGCGGTAGTTCGGTTCAGCGCCTTCCGGCGCCTTCAGCCACTTCCGGATCGTCTTCCGCGTCAGGCCCGTCCGCCGCTCGATATCCGACAGATTCAGCCCGTCACGGTAATGCAGTCTTCGTACTTTCCCCAACAAATTCATGGTGATCATCTCCTCGGTTTCCCCGCTCCTAAACGGAGCGAAGGAGGTTAATCACCCTGGGTAATTTTCAGCGCGCAGATAGCTCGAAATCCGGGTACTTTTCAGTGCGCGTCAACATGCAAAGCGACTGCAGTCGAAATTTTTCGCAATGACTGACGACGAGCTATTGGCGATAGTTGATTCTAGGTAATTGATCTGTGGGGGTCTTTGTGGGGGGGGCTTTTTGAGAATAGACACCCTAATCGGCATAGGGGGCAGCCCTTATAGGCAGCGCCGCTGCCACACCACCCGGCATGCGGGTCCGCACCGGGCGGTTCGAGAAGTTGAGGTCATGAGAGACGAGGAACTCCGAGTCGATCAAAGTAGGC
>NZ_JCANUT010000131.1:0-2021 GCF_059569095.1 Propionivibrio pelophilus DSM 12018
TGGTGGGTGCGGCGGTGTATCTCGCGTCGGACGCCTCCGACTACGTCAACGGCACCATCATCACCGTCGATGGCGGATGGATGGGGCGGTAAATAGGGGCTGACGGGTTCGGGTGAACCTGTCAGACTGACCAAGCGATTTATCGATTTTCAAAACAATAGCAAGGAGCGAGGGCAATATGTCTGTGCAAAATCCCGCCGAACGCCTGCTGCGATGGCTCATGGTCATCATCATCGCCTCGATGGCGGTGCTGGTGTTCCTGAATGTCGTGCTGCGCTACGGTTTCAATTCGAGTCTGATGATCACCGAGGAAATTGGCCGTTATCTCTTCGTGTGGCTGACCTTTCTTGGGTCGATTTCGGCGTTCATCCGGAACCGGCACGTCCGGGTCGACACGTTTTTCCTGCGCATGCCCGCACCCGTGCGGCGCATTGTGCTGATCCTCAGCGATCTGGCCATGCTTGCCTGCTGCGGTTTGATCATCATCGGCGGTTGGCAGTTGACCCAGTCGAACATGGCCAACTATCTCCCCATCAGTGATATTCCGGTCGCCGTCCTGTACTTCGCCTGTATCCCGTTCAGTGTCATCGTCGGCGGGTTGCTCCTTGCGCGTCTCTGGCGCACGCTGTTCCACTTCGACATGGGAGACCGCAAATGACCGTCCTGGTATTTCTCGGCAGCCTCCTGGGCTGCATTATCCTGGGCATTCCGGTCGCGTTTTCGCTGCTGCTCTGTGGCCTGGCTCTGATGCTTCAGCTGGATATGGTCGATTTTCAGATCATGGCGCAGAACCTGATCAGTGGTGCGGACAGCTTCCCGCTGCTGGCCATTCCCTTCTTCGTGCTGGCGGGCGAACTGATGAACGCGGGAGGCATCTCCAAGCGTATCGTCGATCTCCCGCTCAAGCTGGTTGGCCACAAGCAGGGCGGGCTCGGTTATGTGGCGATCATCGCCTCGATGCTGATGGCCAGCCTCTCCGGCTCGGCGGCGGCTGATACGGCGGCACTCGGCATGGTCCTGTTGCCGATGATGAAGCGCGCCGGGTATGAGCCGGGCGACTCGGCGGGCTTGATCGCCACGGGCGGGATCATCGCCCCGATCATTCCGCCGTCGATTCCGTTCATCATCTTCGGTGTGGCCAGCGGGGTGTCGATCTCCAAACTGTTCCTCGCCGGCATCGCACCCGGCATCATGATGGGGGTGGCACTCGGGCTCGTCTGGTGGTGGAAGTCGCAGGGGGTTCAGTTGGCCATGACCGAAAAGGCGTCCAGGGAGGAGTTCTGGCATTCGGTCAAGGACGGTGCCTGGGCGTTGATGCTGCCGGTGATCATCATTGGTGGTTTTCGCAGCGGGATATTCACCCCGACGGAGGCCGGTGCGGTGGCGGCGATGTACGCCCTGCTCGTAGCCCTGTTCGTCTATCGGGAAATGAAGTTCCGCGATCTGTTCGAGGTGCTGTTCGCTGCCGCCGAAACGACGGCGATCGTCATGCTGCTCGTTGCGGCCTCGGCCGTTTCGGCCTTCCTGATCACCATTGCCGAGTTGCCGTTGATGGTCGTCGAGTTGATGCAGCCGCTGGTCGATTCGCCGACCTTGTTGATGATGTGCATCATGGTTTTCATCATGGTTGTCGGCATGGTGATGGACTTGACGCCGACGGTCCTGATTCTGGTGCCCGTGCTGATGCCACTGGTTCAGGATGCCGGGATCAATCCGGTGTATTTCGGCGTGATGTTCATCCTGAACTGCTCGATTGGCTTGATCACGCCACCGGTAGGCAACGTCCTGAACGTGATTGCCGGCGTGTCCCGCCTGCCGTTCGAAAAGTGCGTCAAGGGGGTGTTGCCCTACCTGGCGACAATGTTGGGCCTTCTGTTGTTGTTTACGATCTTCCCGTCAATGATCCTGGCACCCCTGAAATGGATCAGTTATAGATTCGGCCCGAATAACGCTTGAATTTCGGGTTATTGTCCCGACATGGGAATGATGGAAACGACAGAAAAAGAAGTTCAAACGCTGGA
>NZ_JCANUT010000132.1:0-1877 GCF_059569095.1 Propionivibrio pelophilus DSM 12018
AGGCTCTGGAAGACGCTCTTCGCCGACAATCCGCTTCGTTCGCCTTTGCAGAGCCCACGGGAATAGGCAAGTACGTCGCTCAGTTAGCGGTTACGAAACATCGACTGACTCTACGGCAGCTGAGGGTCGGGTGTGTGAATTCGCTGCGTCGGTAAGCTGCCCCTCAGGCTGCTACGGACCTGGCTTACAGCTCTCCGACCTTCTACCGAAGCGCCCCAAATTCCGCGCGAACAGCATCGCGCATCGATTCTCTCGATGTCGGCTTGTCGAGGAACAGCCGTTCTATTTCTTCGGGTCTGGCATCCATCCCATCGACTGCATCGTCCAACCAACGCGCGTACCCACTGGGCGGCGCAGGCCGATCCGCCTCGTCAGTGAAGACTTCAGGGTGCTGTTCAGCGATCTACGCCAAACTCGATACGCCCAAGTTGGCAGCAGTTGCGTTGCCTTGGCCGGGGAGCATGGCATGAACGCACACGTCAGCTTGCAGCAGCGAATCGACGACTATCTCGCTGAACGGCAACGCCTCGGTTTCGTAATGCATTCGCGAGGTACGTTGTTGGCCACATTCGTTCGGTATGTTGCCAGTCGGCATCATCGCGGACCACTGACTGCCGACCTCATGATCGAGTGGGCCCGGCAGGATAAATGGCAACGCGGTACGCCGTCGACCTGGGCCGCTCGGCTTGCGCGCATTCGTCATTTCGCGCGTTATCTGAAACAGTTCGAGCCGGAAACCGAAGTTCCAGAGGAACTGACCTTCGGGCCAGAGCCAGGTCGTGTCGCGCCACACATCTTTCATGATCAGGAAGTCATTGACCTGCTGGCGGCGGCTCGGCAGATTGGACCATCCGGCAGCATTCGCCCCGCCACCTACGAAACCCTGTTCGGCCTGATGGCCTCGGCCGGCCTGCGCGTCGGACTCTTTTTTCAGGCTACCTAAAACCAACGGGATTCTCGAACAGAGCCTAATCAAAAAAACCTGCCGGCAGCCTGCCATAGGAATCGCTGGCCGACTTTGGAACGGAATGACTGGCTGGGATTCGAGCGGAAAAAGTGCCAGAGTTTGCGGTAGAAATGATCGCCGACATTCGATTGGAATCGGTGGCGGATTTCATCGGAATACGCACCAAATGGGAGGCGTACCTCATCTCTCCTTGCGCTTCATCTCGGTGCCATCCATTTCGCGAGTTTTCGATGGTTCCCGATGCACAGGAGGCAGCGGTTGGTTCATGAAGTCTTGCATGCGCCTATCCATCTGCTTCGTATAGCCGTTGTAGATCCACCGGTTGAATTGCTCCAAGAGATTGCAATTTTCTCGATTGAGGCGTTGGTTCTCTGCTTCCAATCGCTCAATCCGCTGTAAAGCTTGTTCTAACTCGGGTGAGCAAGCCCGATCTCCCTTGCTTTCACAGCCCGTCAATTGCTTCTTGCGGCCGACAAAGGCTTCCCTGATGCGGACGTGATTGTGAAGTGCTTGCCGTGTGTAGACGATACGCATGCGAAGTGCGATTTGTTGGATAAACAATTCCCAACTCAGTTTCGGTAATGCCCACCCATCGAGAATCTGCACTATCTTTTCGATAGATGGATCATCAAGATTCCGTGCACGTTTACGAGATCTTGGCTGCATCGATGGCCCCCTCAGTCGAATTGTTGGCCACTAACAAAGCGCGCACGTCATCAAGCGAATGAATCGATTTTGAGATGGAATTGGTTTCTTGCTGCCGCAGCGCGGCTGCTTGCTCTAAGCGTGAAGCAGGTACAACTCCGGATAGCTGAATGAGGTAGGTCGTCAACCGTAGAGTCCAACGGGTTAAGCGGCTATCTGTTTTGCATGGTATTGCTGGGTGAATTGTGCCGGCGACAGATAGCCC
>NZ_JCANUT010000133.1:0-1862 GCF_059569095.1 Propionivibrio pelophilus DSM 12018
GGACAGTGAGGTTTTTTTGCCCTTCGCGGTGACTTTGGCGAGTTTGGCGCGGAAGGCAAGCACGTCAGCTTTGGAGATCTGGCCGACCTCCCGATTCCCGAATTCGGGGATCAGGCTGCCGTCGAGTTCGCGGCGTACCATTGTCTTGTGCGAACGCCGCCATTCGACCTCTTTCTCGGCGTACCAGGTTTCAGCGAAGTCCTTGAACAGCGGCGTGGCCGGTGCGGTCTTCGAAGACGGCGACAGGGCAGAATTCACTACCGAAGCAGCCACCGCCACGGATTGCTCGAGCTTGGCGGCCTGCCGGCTGTTCGGGAAGAACTGCCCGTAGTTGAACGTACCGGCGGCTATTTCGGCTTCGATGCGATCGAGCACCTTCTGGAGCCGCTTCCGGTTCACCTGCGTATCGGGCAAGGCGGTTTGTTCGCGGCAACGCTGATCGCGGAATCGAAAATCAAGGAACAAGAGTTGGTTATCTGATCTGACGCGCACACTACCCATGGCAGACACCTCCATTGGCCATGGGGATAGCGAACGACTGGGCGATCGCGTTGCCCATATCGCGCTCAATGTGCTCCCAGATGTACAGGATCTTACGTCCGCCAAACGGGCGGATGTAATGGGTCCCCTCAAGCAGAACGCTATCCTTCAAGCGTTCCCGGATCGTACGCGGATCGTATTTGATGAGCGACGAAAGCTCGTCAGTGGTGAGGTAAGTTAGTGACATCTTGATCTCCAATAACTAAAATCACTGCAAATTTAAAAAAGTTCTTTACAAGGATGTTTTGTCACCCTAAATGACATTTTAGGTCGCAGTAAGTCATTGTCAAGGTCTTTTTTCATTCTGTATGATTTTTTTATTCGAGGAACGACATGATTCGTTGCCACCTCTCCCGAATGATGGGAGAAAGAAAGATGAAAGTCGTCGATGTGGCCCGAGAAACGGGATTGCATCGAAACACCATCACTTTGCTCTATCACGAGACGGCCAACCGGGTAGATCTTGAGACAATTGACCGCCTCTGCTCTTTATTTGAATGTGCTGTAGGAGAACTCTTCGAGTACTCCCCAGATAATCTGCCGGACCGGAACTGATCTCGGGCAACAGATTGCAGAGGAAGAGAAGCTCTGTTTTTGGGGCATCCGGATTAATCGGTGGACAGGGGGTACTTTCGTTCTAACAGACGCCATCGCGTGAGCAATCCAGCAAGGGGAATGCCATCACAGATGATTACGCGATCGCGTGATACCACGTACAGACAGAATCTTCTGGCAGGCCTAGGATGAAACAGTGCTTCAGCGTTCCCCGCTAACACCGTTTGACCCTCCCTGACCCATCGCAACGATGGGATTTCAATCCCGAGGCGCACTGGCCCGGGATTTTTTTGGGTTCATCGCGCTTTGCCGGGGAAAGCGCGATGAACCTAAAAAAGGGACGAATCGAGGGCGGCGATCAAGTTCATGGCGGACGATACTACTGTATATAATTACAGTACCTGAGGAGTCTGCCATGTCGCTGCCACACCGTTTTATCTGCCCCCATTGCCACACCCCGATCGACCCGGCCCGAATGGAGACGGCGTGTCACGGCATCACGGAGTACCGTATCTGCCCGGAGTGTGATGAAGCAATCGCCGTTGCTGTGGTCGCCAACGAGTCACCGCCCAACGCCGGGAGCGCGGCATCCGTCAACGCCACCTGCCTCGCATGAACGATTTGACTGTCACCCCGCCGGCTTATCTCGCCCGTCTCAACGACGCCCAGCGCGAGGCGGCGACCCACGGTATTGGCCCGGGAGGTGTCAGCGATCCCCTGCTGATCATTGCTGGCGCCGGCACGGGCAAGACCAACACCCTGGCGCA
>NZ_JCANUT010000134.1:0-1845 GCF_059569095.1 Propionivibrio pelophilus DSM 12018
TTGACGGCTTGAGCCGCTGCATCGACCGACGTCTTGTCCCCGATGTTGCAGTGCATTGCAAGGACGGGTTGACCGAACTCGGATTTCACTTTCTCAGAGGCAACCTTCAGGGCAGCTTCATCGATATCAAGCATTACGACCGCCCATCCTTCTTGAGCATATCGGCGTGCTACGGCAAAACCGATCCCGCGAGGCGAGGCACATCCTGTGACAACTGCAGTCCGCTGGACTACTCCGGTTTGAGAATTCATGATGGATCCTTTCATATGTGCGTGTTGAGCGATCTCTCGCTGCAACCTTGGTATTTCAGACAGACATCACTAACAGGCATAAGCGACAAAACGGTTCTCCGACCTCCGGGGGGAAGATCTCTAAGGAAGCGCTGATTTATTGAAGATTCGTCATTCCGGCGAAGGCCGGAATCCAGAAAATTCAACGAACTGGCCCCCGGCCTTCGCCGGGGTGACGAATATTTCAGCGTTTCCCTAACGCGACCTCAGCGTACGACCTGGTCGAGTTCGCCCTTCTTGTAGCGCTCGGCCATCTTGTCGAGCGGGATCGGCTTGATCTTGCTGGCCTGGCCGGCTGCGCCGAACGCTTCGAGGCGGGCGACGACAATCTTGCGCGCCGCTTCGCGCGCCGGCTTCAGGTAGTCGCGCGGGTCGAACTTGCCGGGATTCTCGACCATGTAGCGGCGAATCGCGCCGGTCATTGCCAGACGGATGTCGGTATCGATGTTGACCTTGCGCACGCCGTGCTTGATGCCGGTAACGATTTCCTCGACCGGCACGCCATAGGTTTCCTTCATGTCGCCGCCGAATTCGCGGATTTCGGCGAGCAATTCCTGCGGTACCGAGGACGAGCCGTGCATGACGAGGTGGCAGTTCGGGATGCGCGCGTGGATTTCCTTGATTCGGTCGATGGCGAGGATGTCGCCGGTCGGCTTCTTGGTGAATTTGTAGGCACCGTGGCTGGTGCCGATGGCGATGGCCAGCGCATCGCACTGGGTCTGTTTGACGAAGTCGGCGGCCTGCTCGACGTCAGTGAGCAGTTGCTCGCGGGTCATGTGCCCTTCGGCGCCGTGGCCGTCTTCCTTGTCGCCCTGCATCGTCTCCAGCGAACCGAGCACGCCGAGTTCGGCTTCCACCGAGACGCCGATGGCGTGCGAGAACTCGACGACCTTCTGTGTCGTGGCGACGTTGTATTCGTAGGAGGCGACGGTCTTGCCGTCGGCTTCGAGCGAGCCGTCCATCATCACCGAGGTGAAACCGGAACGGATCGCGGCCATGCAGATGGCCGGCGACTGGCCGTGGTCCTGGTGCATGACGATCGGGAGATTCGGATAGGCTTCCAGCGCGGCGAGGATCTGATGCCGGAGGAACGGCTCGCCGGCGTATTTGCGGGCGCCGGCCGAGGCCTGCATGATCACCGGCGCGTCGAGTTCGGCGGCCGCATCGACGATCGCCCAGACTTGTTCCATGTTGTTGACGTTGAACGCCGGCAGACCGTAACCGTATTCGGCGGCATGGTCGAGCAACTGGCGAAGCGATACGAGAGGCATTGTTTTCTCCTTCCGGATAGTTATTTATTGCTTCCGCATGGTGAAGTATAGAGACTTCGTCATACCGGCGCAGGCCGGTATCCAGTATCGGAGAGCAATCACCGATTGGACTCCGCCTGGACCCCGGCCTTCGCCGGGGTGACGAATCCAGTCGACTACCGTTTCCGTGCCACCAACCGCGCCGTCTTTTCGGCGATCTTTGGCGCGGAGAGCCCGAACTTGTCGAGCGTCTTCAGGTAGGCGCCGCTCTCGGCGAAGGTGTCTTCCAGACCGATCAGTTCGGT
>NZ_JCANUT010000135.1:0-1837 GCF_059569095.1 Propionivibrio pelophilus DSM 12018
GTCATCCGGGTGGATGTGCCGCCCCGGAAACCACGTCTCCTGATTCTAGATGCGCCCGGCTGCGCGGGGCGCGACGGCTCGGCTTGACCCCCTCAACGATTGAGCACGGCGTCTGTGAATTGGAGGCGCAGGCGGCACTGAATTTCCGATGGGTCACGATCGGACAGGTGGACATTCGCGCCGAGCACCTCATTGCCGTAAGGGAGGCGAGGTCGCCAACGCCCGACCCGGCCGGACAACGGTGAACGAAAACAACGCCTGAAGGAACACTGCATGGATATCTCCTATAGCAACGCCGAGGACGTGCTCCGCCTCCGCTTCTCCGACGCCCCAGTCGCCAAAGACGTCGCCTACGGCGGGAATGTCAGCGTGGGCTACGACGCCAACGGCCAACTCGCCGAAATCACGCTCCTCGATCTGTCGAGCCTGCTTTCCCGAGAGGCCGAGGAGGATGAGGCAACGCTGGTCCTGACCGCGCGGGAATCGCTCCGGTTGGCCGACCTAACCGAGAATCCACCGCGACGGTCGACGAGCTTCCTGGCGGCCCGCGCCCGGTATCGCCTTCGCCTGCGGTCTGCCGAGCCGGCAATCGACGACGATGCCTACGCGTGGATAACCCGTCAGGTTGCTCTGTTGCGCGGCGGAGTGCTCAACGAACTACAGCGCGAACGGCTCGCCGAATTCTTCGAGCATCAAGCTGACGTACAGCGCCAGGACGTCGAGGCGCTGGTGCGTCGGCTGCTCGTCGATCGATGGACGTTCGACCACCTTGCACCCGATGGCCGCGTGGTCCAGCGACTGCGCGAGTTCCTGGTACGAGCCCGTGACGCCCTGCAGGCGTCCCCGTCGCTTCGGGAAGTGGTAACCGCCCGTCTTGAGGCCATCTGGTGCGAAGCCCGGATGGCGCTCAATCATTCGCTCCTGCTCGAAGAAGGCCGTGCGCCTGCAAAGCCTGGAAAATGCCCCTATGCCCTTGAGCAGTTGCTGGTCGATGTGGCCCCAAAGGAGCCTACAGGCGCCTGCGAATCCTGCGGCGGCGAACTGTCCGCGGGCATCATCGCGCACATTACGCCGGTCGGCGGAAACATCTTCCTCGACCTCGGATTTCCGCCGGACGAAGCAGAACGGTTGAAAGAGGAAAGTGATCGGCGTATTTCCAGCAAGAAAGGCGAAGTCGAATGAGGGTTTGTATGATCAGAATATGATTTTTGCAAATTCACGCGACCCTTTACTGGCATAAGGTTCAATCATGAATAAATATAAACGTCTTGTTCCCCGTTCGTTGCCACGCGCGCCGGACTTTGATTCCGTCACAGATTGCCCGGAAGACGTCGAGCGTCTGGTCGTTGTCGCGACGAACGCTGGTTATGAAGTTTCTCCGCAAGATGTCGCAGAGTTGTGGCGGAGGCATGCTGGCGAGATGTGCGCCAGCTGGTTTGCCGTCACCGGGAGTGATCAGGATGTTTTGGCAGTTCTTCTCCAGCATGCAGACGTTGTGGCTGACGAGGCGAATCGGCCTGAACCGCCCGATGGATACGCGACGTGGTTGGACTATGCGGTAGATACGATGGATACCCGATCGGAAGAAATAGAACGGCTTTCCCTCGACAGGCCGGCATCAAGACAGGCGATGCGCGATGCGGTTCGCGCGGAACTTGTAGCGCTGCGTTGGAAAGCGGAAGGCCTGTAGGCACCTCACTGTAGAGACAATACTGTGCTGCGTTCCCGTTACTCACAAGTCGCTATTGCTCCGGCCCGATGAAGTATTAAGCGGCATACTTGACGCGCCGGTCTTGGAAGTAACGGATGACGCGCTCGGGGTTTTGCTCCAGCTTCA
>NZ_JCANUT010000136.1:0-1637 GCF_059569095.1 Propionivibrio pelophilus DSM 12018
CTGGCGGTCGGCATCGACCTCCGGCACAACGGCAGTGAAGGTCTTGACGCAGCCATGGCATTTGAAGCGTGGCACATCAAGGTGAATGGCCACAGACCGTCCATGGCTCGGCATGTCGCGCACGAATAGCGTCTTGTGCTCATGGATGACGACCTTGCCTGCCGGGCCGCACGATGGGCACTGGCGGGAGACTACCTTCGGCTTGGCGCGGACATGATACTCAGTCGCTGTTTCCCGGAAATCAACGACATCAAGGCCGGGAAGGTTCAGGAAATTGACTGGCATGGCGGCAGGCGAAAGGGTCGAATTTTAGCCCTTTTGACCAGTACCACGTAGACGTGAAAAACCCCCGGCAGAGACTGCGCGGGGGTTTTGAGATTGCGTAGAGTATTTACTCGTTGTCGTCTGCTTCCAAGTTTTCCGGGATACGACCTTCAGGGTCGCCAGAAACAACAGGGCCTTCATACGACGCAAGTGCATTCCACTCTTCCTGATTGAAGAAGCGCGGAGCGGCCTGCATACGAGCAACAGCATCCCGCACAAACGCAGTGGCTTGCGGAGGGACTGTTCTTTCCAAGACTGCTGCCATGTTTAGCTCCTTTTCAGGGGTTTCTCGCAGTATATGCGATGAATCTTGTCGGTTGCAACTTTGAAGCCAGCCTGTTCGTACCGCGAAATCAAGCCATCGACCGGCTGAATCAATCGAATGTACGAACAGCCAAGCGCCTCTCCATACAGGGCCAACCCGTCCAACAGGATGGGGAGTACCTGTCCTTTGAGTGGATGGCTTGGGTCTGAGTTCCCCTCCAGGAAGTAGGCAGATACATGCCTTCTTCCACGAGAGGGTTTCCCAATTGCTAGCCCACACAACTCGCCATTCACGCTAACCGCTAGTTCGAACCGGGCCGGGATATTGCGGAACTTCCGCTTTACCTCGAACCAGTCCCATGGATACCGTCGATTAGGCCAATCCATGGCCTGCTCCACCAAGGAATACTCGACTGCCGAAACATCGACTACGAACCCTGTTAAATGCAAAATGCGCAGGTGCAGGAACTCGTAGAAGGCTTGGCGAATATCGTCGTATTCGTCGTGTTTTGCCTTATTCATCAGTCCTCCAGGAACGGTTCTCCGCAAGGCACCGCCGTTCGGGCAGCCACCATACGGTCTTGCTCTGCCTGAAGAATGTCCATTGCAACAGTAACAGCTTCTTCGGGCAAAAGACCGTAAAGCATTTCCGCGACCACGAACTTGGTTTTGTCGAAGCCAAGCTCTTGGGCTGTCGCCTGGAGCTTGTCGGATGACATCACCTTCAGCGTTTTAGCAGTGTCAATGCCGGCCTCGACCACATCGTCAGCGAAGGGCATGCCCGTCATTTGATTAACTTCTACAAACACAATTAACTCCTAAAGAAACGCGGAGCCATACCCTTGCGGGCATAGCGTACCCGCAGGGTTTTGAGATTTTTGCCCTCAAGCTGTATAGCTCTTGAGCTTTTGTTTCAGACGAAACAGTGACGTTACGTCTTGTATTGTCGGAACACGAACGGGTACGAAACCCCCCGGCCGTCGAAGTCCACGCCAAGCTCTTCTCCCTCCCGGTCGATGGCCGCGATAAACCCGATGTCCCCGTTATAG
>NZ_JCANUT010000137.1:0-1607 GCF_059569095.1 Propionivibrio pelophilus DSM 12018
CAGGCGGCGGTGGAATACGGTGCGGCGCACGGCGCGCTGGCGATGACCACCCCGGGCGACACCTCGATGGTGCGCGTCGAGGAAGTCGAAGCCGCGATGAAGGGCAAGGGCGCGCGCGTCATCCGGTAATCGACTTCAAGTCGTTCTATGAGAAAACGGCCTCACTGCGAGGCCGTTTTCATATTCCGGCATCGGATTTATCGGCCGGCGCTCCTTGGCGGCGCGGTCGTTTCTCTCTTTCGAAGGACCGCTTCGGACACCATGCTGCAGATCGGCAGATTGATGTCCTTCATTCGATTGGCCAGCAGGGTGCCCGCGTGTCGCCCGATCTGGCGGGCTTCGATCGACATGGTGGTTAGGGGAGGGCGCCAGTTGGCTGCATATTCGATGTCGTCAAAACCGATCAGCGAAATGTCGTAACCCGGTGTCATACCGTGTTCGTATATTCCGAGCGTCGCACCGAATGCGATGATGTCGTTGTAGCAGACGAGCGCTGTGGGTCGGTCAGGGGCCGAGATCAGCGTCTTGGTGGCTTCTGCCGCCGAGGCGAAACTATGCTTGCACGTGATGACCGGCATCGGTTCGGCGGCGAGGCCACGGCTGCGGATTGCGTCGCAAAAGCCCTGGTAACGCACCTGGTTGACCGACAAGGACGTGGCGCTACCGACGAAACCAATGTGCCGGTGGCCAAGATCGAGCAGGTGTTCAGTGGCCCGGCGGGCGCCAAGCCGGTTGTTGATTCCCGCGTAGTCAAATGGTGCATCCTCGATCATGCGCAGAACCTGAATGACGGGGGTGCCGATGCGCGCATAAGGGGCAAAAGTGTCGGCGGGTGTGTCACCGACCATGCTGATGATCAGTCCGTCGACACGCATCTCCAGTAGTCGCTGCAGCAAATGCGCCTGGCGGTCCATCGATTCGTTGGTGTCGGCAATGAACACCGTCTTTCCGAGCGGCGTGAGGATATCCTCGACACCAGTAAGCAGATCGGAGTAGATCGGGTTGGCGATGTCGGGAATGATCAGGCCGACGGTGTTGGTCAGCGACGAGCGCAGATTGGCGGCGCTCCGGTTATAGATGTAACCGACCTCGGTCATCGCCTTTTCGACTTTCAGACGGGTCTTTTCGGCGACGAGAGGGCTGCCGCGGCAGACCAGCGAGACGGTTGCGCGCGAGACACCGGCGACGCGGGCGACATCCAGCAGAGTGGTCACGATTTGTCCTGTCTAAAAGCGAGGTCTCGCTTGCCGGAATGAATGCGAGAGCGCCCCCTTTTTTCTGAATAGCCATGCATCATATTGATTATTCTGTTTAATTTGTATTTTTTCTGCTCCGGATTATACGCTGGAGCAACTGCGAGTGTCTTTATGTAAGCGGTATTTGATTATAAAGATTGTTGCGCAAGAGAAATAGATCGATCTAAAATTGTATCGATCTAATTTTTGTTGTTTACCTATCAACCCATCGATTCGTGGAGTGTTTTAAATGAGCAACGCGCAGAGTTCGTCCGCCGGCCAAGGCAGAAAAATCGTAGTCGGGATCACCGAGCCGGGTTATGCCGATCACAGTGTTGAGGCGGAGATTCTGAAGCCGCTGGGCGCCGAAGT
>NZ_JCANUT010000138.1:0-1535 GCF_059569095.1 Propionivibrio pelophilus DSM 12018
GCGAGCGCTCGATCGGCGTCCTCGATGCCGGGTCGACCTCGTGCTTCCTGCTTCTGAAAACCATCGGCACCTCGGTGCAGAAGCGCCTCGGCTAAGTAGTTGGCTGTAATCAAATGTCATCACACTATTGAGTTGAGTAATCAAAGATGAAAATTGAAAAGCGCGTTCTCGCTACCTTGCCGAAGTGCTATGCAACAAACAGCATCGTGATCGATGGGCAAAGGTACGTTCTCATCGCCTCTGAGGGGGATGCACCGTGTCTCGCCTGGAAGGGGCCTGACTACACGGAATCGCATACCGTCTGGGAGGGGCCGGGAGGCACCATGTCAATCGTTCCCATTCCCGGCACCAATGGCGAATTCCTCGCCGTGCAGAAGTTCTACCGGTTCTACGATTGGGAAGAAGCCAAGGTGGTCCATGTTCGCCCTGATGGATCGGGTGGATACACCGTCACGGACATTCTCGATCTGCCTTACGTCCATCGGTTTGATCTTCTGACTGTGGGTGACCGCCACTATTTCATCGCCTGCACCATCGCAACCACCAAGACGACCATTGATGAATGGTCGAATCCCGGGAAAATCTGGGTGGGTGAGTACACGGCAGGCGCACCGCTTTCGATCAAGGTACTGAAGGACGGCATTACACAGAATCATGGATACAGCCGCCTTGAAACCCCCGAGGGAATGCGTGGCCTGGTTACCGGCCTTGAAGGTGCGTTTGAGGTAACGCCTCCGGACGGCAAGGGTGGGGACTGGACCGTCACGCAATTCATGGATTGGCCCATCAGCGATATTTCAGCCATTGACCTCGATGGTGACGGTGAACTGGAGTTCGCCACAATCGAGCCGTTCCACGGCTCGTATTTCCGGATTTACAAGCGGGTTGATGGCGTCTTCGAGAGAATATTCGAACACCCGGAAGTGACGGAGTTCTATCACGTGGTGGTCGGAACAACGCTTGCTGGCACGCCGGCCTTTATCGGTGGCTGCCGGCGAGGGAAACAACAGCTTTTCTATGTCAAGGCGGATCCCAAAGACGCGACCAGGCTCATGATCGAACTCATTGAGGAAGGTGTCGGGCCGAGTAACGTCTACGTTATCCACGAAGACGGTCGAGACGTCATTGTCACGGCGAATCGTGAAACCGACGAGGCTGCGCTCTATTTCGTCACGGGCTGACATCGGTTCCGGGGATAGCTTGCGGCCAACCAAAAATCCGTAGAAAAAACGCAAGCCCCCTTTTCCAGATTTCTTCTTTGGCAGACAGCATCGTCGTCATCGTTGCCGTAGCCAAAAAAAGCTGCGCTATCAGGTGGCATCTCATTGGAACCGGGCATCTGGTTCCAAAGATCTTTTTTTAACAACTTCAAAAAAACAGAGTGAGGGATTGACGTTGATCACAAAACTGATCGATTGGCCGTTCAGGGTCCTTAAAATGTTCGCAGCGTGCTGCCTGATAGCAATGATCGTGATGGTATTCGGCAACGTGGTGTTGCGCTACGCCTTCAACAGCGGCATCACCGTCTCGGAAGA
>NZ_JCANUT010000139.1:0-1429 GCF_059569095.1 Propionivibrio pelophilus DSM 12018
CTTAAAAGACAGGGTGGGAATACTCTGGGTTCGTCCCTCCGGCGCTTCGCTCGTCAACGCGGGTAAAATTCCGTGGTCTTCCACGTTCTTGAGTGCAGGCGTATTCGGCCTGTGGTGCGAGTTGCGAATAATACCGTTGCTCTGCTTCGGCGGGAGAGATGTATCCGATCGGTTCGAGCAGGCGCTGGTGATTAAACCAGGTCACCCATTCGAGCGTAGCCAGTTCGATGGCCTCGGACAGTTTTCCAGGGCGCCCGGCGGTGAATCAATTCAGCCTTGTAAAGGCCGTTGATGGTTTCAGCCAGCGCGTTGTCGTCGCTGTTGTCCGCACCCCCGGTGTGTCAATTTATATCCGTTGCTGACAGACGTAGGTGAAATCCGAGACCTGTCGGCGCGCGTTTAAAAGTACCCAGCGGTGCGCGTTGAATTTTACCCAGGGACTTTAGCCGCTCGTCATGATGGCGACTGGTGTGAAGTGTAGCGCAATGATGGTTGTGAGCACCTCCATTTTTTGCTTGTAACGTCAGTCGGCGGTACAGAATTGCGTGGGGAAATCCGCGCAGGGCGGAGCCCGGAGCGGATTTCCCCACGCGGGCGAGATCAGAACGGCTCTTCCAGCGGTTGTTTCCCCTGTCTGCTCAGCTCCCTCGCCTTGATGCGCGACTTCGCCGTCGTCGAGCTGTGGCGGAACCGGTACGATTCATTGCCCGTTTCGACGATGTGGCAGTGATGCGTGAGCCGGTCGAGCATCGCGGTGGTCATCTTGGCGTCGTTGAAGACGCTGGCCCATTCCCCGAAGGTCAGATTGGTCGTGATCATTACGCTGGTGTGCTCGTAGAGTTTCGACAGCAGGTGAAACAGCAAGGCGCCGCCCGAGGAGCTGAATGGCAGGTAGCCCAGTTCGTCGAGAATGACCAGGTCCATACGCAGCAGCGAGAAGGCCAGCTTTCCTGTCTTGCCCGCTGCCTTTTCCTGCTCGAGCAGATTGACCAGATCGACCGTCGAGAAGAAGCGTACGCGCTTGTTGTGCCGGGTAATACCCGCGACGCCCAAGGCCGTGGCCAGATGCGTTTTGCCGGTTCCTGTGCCGCCAATCAATACGACGTTGTGCGCCCCCTCCGTGAAGGCCAAGGTGGCCAATTCGTCGATCAGACGCTTATCGACTTTCGATTGGGAGAACTCGAATCCCGCGAGATCGCGATGCACCGGGAACTTGGCCGAATGCAATTGATAGCGAACCGAACGCATGTGCCGGTCCGTGTGCTCGGCTTGAAGCAGATGCTCGATCAGCCAGCGTGAAGTCTGCACGCCCAGCCCATTCTCGTCGGCAGAGAGTAAGCGTTAACCCACCGGCGATCTTCTCCTCTCCGCGTCACTGACGAACAATGCGTCCGTTTTCAACGACAAGGAGAAACGGGCATGGCAGAAG
>NZ_JCANUT010000140.1:0-1402 GCF_059569095.1 Propionivibrio pelophilus DSM 12018
CGACTTATACGATGAAAAATCGATTTCTTTCACCATTTCGGCTCAATATTGAAGCGCCGCCAAGTTTTTCAGTGGCTTGTTCGGCGTTTCCCTAATGGTATATGTCTTGTTTGTCATTCAAACATTCCAAATAACCGCTTCTTGCCTCTCAATACTGCGGAAGCATAAAAAAGCATCGCGGTTCAGCACTTCCCACCGGAGTAATATGAATATAGTCTAACACCTCATCATCTATAAGCCTGAATCAATTCTCTATAAGCACAAACGAAACAAAGGGGCCGTCTGGCCCCCTTGGTATTTTTTGTCACTATCACGCTGTAAGCACTGTATCACCCACCAGTTCTGGAGAACCCGGGGTCCTCAAAACTAGCCGCCCATCAGACGGCGCAGATCGGACACACGAAAACGACTGGAACACCCGATTTTCACGAGCATCAAGTCTCCCCGCTGCACGTGGCGATAGATGCTTGCCCGGCTACGAGCCAAGACAACCTCGGCAACATTCATGGGAACCAGCATGGAACCGGGGGCCTCGTCGAAATTACGAACTGCATTGAAGTTACTCACGTTTCGGACCTTTCAATAATACGGAAGAAGCGACACCACGCATCGCTGCGCTGCATTCGGACGTGACGCGAGACGAATCCTCGCTTTTTTGCCCTCTCGCGACGAGTGCGGAATTAGGTCTGCAATTCCGCACCTGACCTATTCAGCCCAAAAAAAGAAAGTTCGCTCCGCAGGTCGTGACAACACGATCTGATTGTCGGAGTGGCATCCGGCGCTGAAGTGGGACACCCGGTATTTTGCTGGGCGACAACGGTGAAACACGACCACTTCCGTGCCGATCCTGCCTCGCCAAAGGCTCGCCCAGCAAAGCATCGGGTTTTTCTTTGGCCCTCCGACCGACACGGAGTCTATCGGCGAAGGGAGTACCCGAAGAAGGCAACTGGTGCAGATAATTCAATGCTGCGACAGTCCCGAGGGGAGATGCCCACAAACGTTCTGGCCGGGGTCGTATCGCGCCACAGAAGGATCAAGGCGCAGCAGTGATGGTGCAAGCCTTCATGCCGGGAAAAAGACCGGCTTACAAGTGGAGGCCTGCGTAGGAGACTGCGAAGAACGCCAGCAACGGCGGAAAGCTCCTGCTATGGCATTCGGTGTTGTTACCGAACCAGCCCAGAGGCATACGCTGCCGGCTCCATACGAGCATCACGGGCAAATCGTCCCACCCGCTAACGGGTTAGGGGATGATTTGCCCAAAACACCACCGCCTTCACCACCGAGCATCTGTTGGTTGCGAACATATTTAGTCCGTCCTGAATAACGCCCAAGACGATGTTTTAATTGATTAATTTTTCGATTTGACGGGCGCGAATTTGCCGGAAATGAGATAATAACTCCT
>NZ_JCANUT010000141.1:0-1337 GCF_059569095.1 Propionivibrio pelophilus DSM 12018
TGGTGGGTGCGGCGGTGTATCTCGCGTCGGACGCCTCCGACTACGTCAACGGCACCATCATCACCGTCGATGGCGGATGGATGGGGCGGTAAATAACGGAGCTTTGTGCCTGGAAGTGGGCCCTGAGTGCTCCACCTCAGCGTTCATAGGGAAAGCTCAGCGTGGTTTTTCTTGTGTTGAAGTTAGCTTCTTTGCTGGCCATGTCGAACGAAGACAGGGCTGTCATGATGTGAGACGTCAGTATTGATTTTGCCTTGGCAAGCTTTCCTTCTTCGAGCGCCTCGATGATTGCCAGATGCTCGTTCATGACGCGAGCCCGAATCTTTCCGAGGGCCATCGTGATTCGGGTTCTGACGGCGTCGACGCGAGCCGCGACGAGTTCGAAGGATTCTGCCAGGTAAATATTTCCGCAATTCTGGACAAGGGCCCGGTGGTAGGCCGAGTCGGCCTCAGCGACCGACTGCCAGTCTCCTTCCCGCTCCCCTTTGACCATCCTGTCATTTGCCTCGCGCAGCAGGGCGATTGTTTCGTTGTGTTTGCGATCGATGCTCAACGTGAGTGCCTGAAGTTCCAGCATGGTTCGGAATTCGCAAAGGTCTGCCAGGTTTTGTCTTGTTGGCATGAAAACGAAACTTCCGCTTTGCGGTTTTATTTCGATCAGGCCCTGAACCTGTAGTGCGGCGAGGGCGCCGCGTACTGGCGTTCTGCTGGTGCCAAAAGCGCTGGCCAGTTTGTCCTCGGAAAGAGCTTCTCCAAATTGAAACTCCGCGTTGAGTATCGCGAACTTGAGTTTTGCTGCGATTTGCGATGTGAGTGACTCGGATCGCATTTTTTTTGATTTTTCGGTGTTGTCCAAATCGAGTCTCTGGGTAAATGTCTGAAGAGCAAAGCCGGCGGCGTATGCAAATTATATTGAAGTGTTCCGGCTTGGCTTTAAGTTTTTGGCGTTGCCATTCGTGTTCCGCCAATTGTGGCGGAGCGGATTTCATATGACTTTTTATTCTAACGCATGCTTTGAGTCAATGAGAACGTATTTGGTTTGCGTGTATTGGCTGTGTGTATTGATTTTTCGGTGTATTTATTGATATTTGTTCGTTATAAAGAATCCTAGTTTGTTTCAACTAGTGTCCTAATATGTGTTTACTTGTATTCAATAAGGCGTATAGTGGCGTCCCAGTTGGTGCGGTAGATTTTGCTTTTTCAACGTGACTTTGTCTATCTGGGGTTGGAGTGGATTCTTTGGGCCAAGGCAGAAAAATCGTAGTCGGGATCACCGAGCCGGGTTATGCCGATCACAGTGTTGAGGCGGAGATTCTGAAGCCGCTGGGCGCCGAAGT
>NZ_JCANUT010000142.1:0-1316 GCF_059569095.1 Propionivibrio pelophilus DSM 12018
ACTGATCAACCTCAAACATCCGTTGGTCAAATTGGCCGAGTTGATTGATTGGTCAGTCTTCGAAGCCCGCTGGGCAGTGTTCTTTCCTTCCCGTACCGGGCGTCCGGCCAGTTCGCCGCGATTGATCGCGGGTTTGCTCTACCTGCAACACACGTTCGCCTGCTCGGATGAGGATCTGGTCTGGACGTGGGTCGAGAACCCGTACTGGCAGCACTTCTGTGGCGAAACCTACTTCCAGCACGAACCGCCGATTGACCCCTCGTCGATGACCCGCTGGCGCCAGCGGGTTGGTGAAGAAGGTGTTGAGTGGTTGCTGACCGAAACCATCGAAGCCGCCCGCCGGGGCAAGGTGGTCAAGGCCAAGAGTTTCGAGAAGATCATCGTCGACACCACGGTGATGGAAAAAGCCGTGGCTTACCCGACCGATAGTCGCCTGCTCGAACGCGGCCGGCAGCATCTGGTGAAACTGGCCGGCGCCCTGGGCATCACCCTGCGCCAGAACTACAACCGCGAAGCGCCCCGACTGGCCGCCCAGGTGGGACGGTACGCCCATGCCAAGCAATTCCGGCGCATGAAGGCTTGCCTGAAATCCTTGCGCACCGTGGTCGGACGAGTCTGGCGTGACATTGATCGTAAACTGGATCGCCAGGACGAAATGCAATGCGCGAAGGCAGCCAGCATCCTGGCGCGTGTCAAACGACTGCTGGAACAAAAACCCAAAGACAAAAACAAGCTCTACAGCCTGCACGCCCCGGAGGTTGAGTGCATTTCCAAAGGCAAGGCGCGCCAGCCGTACGAATTCGGCGTCAAGGTCACCGTCGCCACCACACACAAGGAAGGTCTGGTGGTCGGTATGCGCAGTTTGCCTGGCAACCCCTACGACGGTCACACGCTGCCGGAAGCCATCGAGCAGGTGAGCCTGCTCACCGCACAGAAACCGAAGGCAGTGTTTGTCGACAAGGGCTATCGGGGCGTCAGCGTTGATGGCGTGATGATCCGGCGCAGCGGCCAGAGGCGCGGTGTCACCCCGTCCATCCGGAAAGCCATTCATCGACGAAGTGCCGTTGAACCCGCGATCGGGCACATGAAAAACGAAGGCAAGTTGCGTCGAAATTGGCTCAAAGGCAGCCTCGGCGATGCCTTGAATGCCGTGCTTTGCGGCGCCGGCCACAATCTCCGAATGATCCTGAGAGCCATCCGGCTTTTTTACGTCTGGATGCTGTGCTTCTCCATTGCCGACACCAATCGCCGGCAAGCGCCGCGCCCCGAATTTCGCCCCTTCGCCGTGCTTTGAAGTCGGTTATTCAGGACGGACT
>NZ_JCANUT010000143.1:0-1269 GCF_059569095.1 Propionivibrio pelophilus DSM 12018
CTACGGCCGCTTTCGTGCGTTGGCGAAGGCCAAGGAGTTCGGCGCGGTAGAGCGGTTTTCGGGAAGCACGGTTGCGGCGCTGGCGAAGGCTGCTCTTGGGATAGGCAGTATCGAGGCGAAGCATGGCCAAGGTGATTTTTCGTAGTAACGAGAGGTTGCGTGCGGCCTCGTCCTTACGCACCCGGCAGGCATCTTCCCGGAAGGTCACGTCGAGGACCCAGTGCATCGACTCGATCCCCCAGTGCGTCCGGACCGCCCGGCTGAAGTCATCGACAGTGGTGACGCCGCGGCTCATGATGAAGTAGCGGCGCTCCGTGCTGATCGTCGCGCTCTCGCCCCGACCCTTTTCCTGCGTGGTCTCGATCATGCCCACCGCACCGAGCGTTGGCCACGCTTCCAGGATCGCTTCCGGTAACCAGTCAACCCGCGGCACCCAGACCGCGCGTCGGGTCTCGATGCGTCCGTGATCCTTCTCGACCGTCGTCTGGTGTTGCACGTCGACCGAGCCCCAACCGCGCTCGTCTCCCGTCGCGAAACTCTCGCTGAGCGCTTCCGACAGGGTCTTCTGGTTGGCCTTGACCGCCAGAACGTAGTCCCCGCCTTTTTCGATGATCGCGGCGGCAATGTCGGTTTGGCAGCCGAGGGCGTCGAGGGTGACGATACAGCCGTCCAGAAGCAGCGTATCGAGCAGGGCGCGAACGGCCTTGAGTTCGTTGCCCTTGCCGGCCGAGCCTTCCTGGCCCAGGGTTAGCCCGAGCGAGGTGGCGTAGGCGCTCACGAGATGCAAGGGCGGTACCGTGCCGTCCTTCGATCCGCGTACCGTTTTGCCGTCGAGCGCGATGATGTCTTTCACGACACCGACGAGGCCGCCGATCCATTCCCGGAAGCACGATTCGAAGACGTCTGGATCCAGCACGCGGAACACATCGCCAAAGGTGTCATGCGAGGGCGTGCCATGCGGGAGCTCAAGAAAGCTCTTGAGCCAGGCCTCTTCGTCTTCGCACCAGTCGGCGACTTCGACCCAGTCATCCGCACCACACAATACAGCGCAGATCGCCATCACCAGAATCTCGCTCAGGCCATAGCGTTTGGCTGGCCCGCGACGCGGGTCTTTCAGGCGGGAAAAGATCGACAGCAGGGTCATCGTTACGCTCGAAAAATACGAGAGTAGACGATATTTCTTCAGTGTTTACAATAGGTTGTTGTATCTGTCTGATCGTAAACGACTTTTTCTGCGGGTTTACGACATTTGCGTAAGCGATTGCCGTG
>NZ_JCANUT010000144.1:0-1138 GCF_059569095.1 Propionivibrio pelophilus DSM 12018
CGTTTGGAGGGACGCTTATAAAGGAATGGCATCCCATCCGAAAGAGTCTAGGCACAGGCCCGTGATCGTGGCCAAGTGCTGGCTCAAAAACACCGTGAGCACGAATATCGGTAAATGATCTTTGTTGGGCGAAAAAAAAGCCACTCTTGATGGCTCCCTTTTCATAGACAGATCTGCTCAAATATCGTCGTCAAACTCTTCGTCATACTCCGGTTCAAAGTACTCTTCCAAATCCACTCTTTTGCTCCTTGTCGTTGGTTACAAAGCGAGACTACACGGCGATTATTGCAGCATCGTTACAGCGGCTTTCGCCTAAGCAGACGATCAATTCTTCCTACAAAAGACGGGACGGGGAAATTCACAAAGCCCCCCAATAAAACTGGTGAATTTCTGGTCATGCCTCGTTTTTACTTGAAACAAGTACTCGTTTGATTTCGTTGACCAGTACCGACGGATCCTCGGCGCCTTGGATGCTGGACTTGCGGTCAAAGATGAAGGTTGGCACCGAGTTCACACCCCATGTCCTCGCTTCATGTTCCATATCCCAAATCAGGGAAACATCCTCGTCAGAATCAAGATATTTGAGCACCTCGGCCTGATCGTAGCCGCACGCTGTGGCTACATTCGCAAGGACCATTCGGTCACTCACGTTTTCGCCCTGCTCGAAATGTGCTTCGAATAGTCGCTCCACCAATTTAGAGGCATCTCCTCGTCGTTGTGCCCAGTGAATGAGGCGATGTGCCATGAGTGTATTGGCGCGAATCTGGATTTTCTCAAACTGGTAGTCGATTCCCAGAGTGATACCGACTTCACGTATACGCTGCCATATCCCTTCGACCCGTTCTCGACCACCGAACTTTTGAATCAGGAATGGCAAGTACGACTCTCCCTCCGAAGGAGTATCGGGATTGAGAAAGAACGGTCTCCATTGCACGTTGTACTGGAAATCTGGATAGCTTTCCAAAACGAGGGCGATTGCCCGTTCAAGCCGGCGAAGGCCAACAAAGCACCAAGGGCAAACGACATCAGAGACGACTTCAATAGTTATGAGGTAGGTCGTCAACCGTAGAGTCCAACGGGTTAAGCGGCTATCTGTTTTGCATGGTATTGCTGGGTGAATTGTGCCGGCGACAGATAG
>NZ_JCANUT010000145.1:0-1120 GCF_059569095.1 Propionivibrio pelophilus DSM 12018
TGCAAGCCTTCCAACTCTTCCCGCTCCAAATCACTCAGATTCATCTTTCCCATGCAAACCATATGGGGTGCAATCTCTTTGGTTCAATGGACTAGCCTGTCCGATTTGGTTCTTCCTCCCGGGAATAGCGAATTTGCGTTGGTCTGTACGACGGCCAAATCGCGCGACCGGTGGTTTCGAAGAAGCGTTCCACCCGCGTTATAAATGAGGATAAAAACATGGCGCCACCGACTGAACGCAGATTTAGCATCGATCGTCGCGATAGTGACGTGGGGCCGCCCGTGGGGCGCGCCGAGCGGCGCCGGCGTCCTGATCGCCGGCTCCCTCTCGTAACCGAGGAACAATTTTCCTACGCGGAATGGAATGCTCTGTTTGGCGTTATGGCGAAGAAATTCCGTGGCGGAAACCACATGGACGACCATACCGCAGACGTATTGGGACGAGCTCGGTAGTCGAACGGGGTAACGACGCATCCGGGATGTGCGTTGCATTCCATGATGGCCTTCTTGAAGGAGACGACCGCTATCCCGGCCGGCCGGATCACTTCCGGCACCTGATTGCCCGCCATCGGCCACGGCCCAAAGCGGAAGCCTATCTGCGCCTCGCCACCCTGCCGGGTGAGCAATGCCAGATCGACTGGGGCCATTTCGGTCATCTGGAGATGGGCCGGGCCCGGCGTCCCTTGATGGCTTTCGTCGCCGTCCTGTCCTGGTCACGGGAGATCTTCCTGCGCTTTTACCTCGGTGCCCCCATGGAGAACTTCCTGCGCGGCCATGTCGAGGCCTTCACCGCCTGGGGCGGTTGCCCCCGGGTCGCCCTGTACGACAATCTGAAGAGCGCGGTGCTGGAACGTCAGGGAGCAGTGATTCGCTTCAACCCGATGCTGCTGGCCCTGGCCGGCCACTATCGCTTCGAGCCGCGCCCGGTGGCCGTCGCCCGGGGCAATCAGAAAGGCCGCGTCGAGCGGGCGATCCGCACCATTCGCGATGCCTTCTTTGCCGGTCGCCGTTTCCGGGATATCGATGACTGAGGTAGGTCGTCAACCGTAGAGTCCAACGGGTTAAGCGGCTATCTGTTTTGCATGGTATTGCTGGGTGAATTGTGCCGGCGACAGATAGCC
>NZ_JCANUT010000146.1:0-1115 GCF_059569095.1 Propionivibrio pelophilus DSM 12018
GTGGAGCGCTCACTGGCCGTACGGTGAAGTTCGGCCATGATTCGCTTATCCCAGAACGGTCTTGCGCAGGTCCTTGACGAAGGCGCCGAAGGGTTTCTGCTCCCACTTGTCGAAGACCGAGGCGGTTTGCTTGCGGAAGGCGGCGAGATCGACGTCGCTGACCGTGATCGCCGGGTTGGCGCGGAAGTCCTTCTCGAGCTTGACGTTGGCCGCGTTGGAGGTGCTGATCTGCAACGTGGTGGCTTCGGCCATGGCTTCCATGATGATTTCCTTGGACTTGGCGTCGAGCCGGTTCCAGGCCATCTTGGACATCAGCACCGGGGTGCATTCCCACTTGTGCGCGGAGAGGCTGATGAAGGGGTTAACTTCGTAGATCTTGGCGCTGGCGATGTTGGTCATCGGGTTCTCCTGGCCGTCGACGACGCCTTGTTGCAGGGCGACGTAGAGTTCGGAGAAGGCGATCTGGGCGGTGGCGGCGCCGAGGGCCTGGAAGATGTCGATGGTGGCCGGGTCGGGCGGGGTGCGGAACTTGAGACCCTTCAGGTCGTCCGGGGTCTTGATCGCGCGCTTGCTGTTGGTGATGTGGCGGATGCCGTTGTCCCACCAGCCGATCGGGACGAGGCCGACGGCGTCGAACTTGGGCTTGAGCAGGTCGCCGATCTTGCCGGAGAGGACCTTGACGCCGTCGTCACTCTTGGTGAACAGGAACGGCAGGCCGAGGGCGGCGAGTTCGGGAACGATGGCCGAGGTGGCGCCCTGGCTGTTGGCGGAAATCCCCAACGTGCCGGTGCGCAGGCTGGTGAGCATGGCGGCGTCGTCACCGAGCATGGCGGCGCCGGCGACGGTGACTTCGAGTGCGCCACCCGACTTCAGCTTGACGAGTTCGGCGAACTTGTCGGCGGCGATGGTCCGGGGGTTGCCCGGCGCGGCGCCGTGGCCGAAGGTGATCTTCATCGGGGCGGCCCGCAGGATCGTCGGGGCACCCATCAGCGCCGCAGCGCCAACAGCACCGGCACCTTGCAGGAACGAGCGGCGGTTCAACTTGAAACTGTCTTTCATACTTCCCTCCGTGGTTTCAAAGTACTACGAGACACAAACTCGGCTTTTCAGCCGTG
>NZ_JCANUT010000147.1:0-1051 GCF_059569095.1 Propionivibrio pelophilus DSM 12018
GGCACCGGCATCGTCGTCGGCTCCTACAAGAAGCCGGCGGAGGTCGACCTCCTCAAGATCGAATTCAAGGAACTCACCCTGATCGGCACCCGCGTCTACACCCCGCGCGACTTCGAAATCGCCATCCGCATCCTCCAGAGCGGGCGTATCGACTTCGACAAGATCCTCACCGTCGCCCCCCCGGCCGACGCCCCGCAGCAATTCGCCAATCTGCTCAGCGGCCAGACCGACGCCATCAAGATGCTTTTCCAGCTCGGCCAATAAACCCGAACAAGCCAAACCAGGACACACCATGCTCGACATCTTCAACCTCAAAGGCAAAGTTGCCCTCTTCACCGGCGCCAGCCGCGGCCTCGGCAAAGCCATGGCCGTCGGCCTCGCCAAAGCCGGCGCCGACGTCGCCGTCGTCGGCCGCAAACGCGACCAGGACGTCATCGACCAGATCACCGCCCAAGGGCAGCGCGGCCAGTTCTACGAACACGACCTCGCCGACCTCGACGGCATTCCTGCGCTCGTCGCCCAGGTCCAGGCCGACTTCGTCAAGATCGACATCCTCGTCAACAACGCTGGCGTCCAAAGCCGGCACAAGGCCACCGAGTTCCCGCGCAGCGACTGGAACTACGTCATCGACGTCAACATGAACGCCGTCTTCTTCATGTGCCAGGAAGTCGGCAAACTGATGCTCGCCCAAGGCAAAGGCAAGATCATCAACATCGCCTCGCTGCTCTCCTTCCAGGGCGGCCTCACCGTTCCGGCGTACGCCGCGAGCAAGGGCGGCGTTGCGCAATTCACCAAGAGCCTGGCCAACGAATGGGCCAGCCAGGGGATCAACGTCAACGGGATTGCCCCCGGCTACATGGACACCGAGATGAACACCGCGCTGAAAGCCGACGAGACGCGCAGCAGCCAGATCATGGCGCGCATCCCGGCAGGGCGGTGGGGCAAACCGGAAGACATGGTGGGTGCGGCGGTGTATCTCGCGTCGGACGCCTCCGACTACGTCAACGGCACCATCATCACCGTCGATGGCGGATGGATGGGGCGGTAAATA
>NZ_JCANUT010000148.1:0-1011 GCF_059569095.1 Propionivibrio pelophilus DSM 12018
GTGCGCAAGGTTTCGGCGGTGGCGTGAAACAGGATGTCGTAGACCACGGCCTTGTTCTGGTACGCGATTGCCGCGATCTCCTCGGGTAGCGTAAAAACCACGTGAAAATAGTCCACGGGAACCCCCGCTGACACTGTTTGACCCTCCCTGACCCATCGCAACGATGGGATTTCAATCCCGAGCCGCACTGGCCCGGGATTTTTTTTACGCGTATCCGACGGAAACGTCGGCAAGGGCTACGGGGTTTCGCCCACGCACTTCTTCATGAAGGAGTTCTTCGCCGCACCGGCGAGCTTCTTGCCGTTCGCGCCGACCGCCTTGACCTCACAGGCGATCTTGATGTCGGCCTGGCATTTCTTGACGAACGCCGTTTTGGCGGCACCGGCCAACGGCTTGCCATCCTTGCTGAGGGCCTTGGCCTCGCAGCCGGCCAGTCCCTGCGCAAACGTCGCAGCGGAAAAGAGGGAGAACACGAGCGCGGCAATCAACTTCATGGCGAGTAGCTTTCTCTGGAGAACAAAACGGGGAAGGAGCAACGAAATACGCAACGATTCTCTACGGAGTTTTGTGACTCGGCAAGACAGGACGCCCTTGCATGGGGTCCAACTCCACGGCCAACGGAACTACTGTATATAATCACAGTATTCAAGGAATTCGCCATGCCCCAACCACACCGTTTCATCTGCCCCCACTGCCACACCCCGATCGATCCGACCCGCATGGAGCCGGCTCGGCATGGCGTGCAGGAGTACCGCATTTGCCCGGAGTGTGACGAGGCGATCGCGTTGGTCGCCGTGGCACCGCCCGAGCGGCACGATCCATTGTTCGTATCCCCCGATCAAGCGCCCTGCCCCGCATGAACGACGTGACGGTTACCGCGCCGGCCTATCTCGCCCGTCTCAACGACGCCCAGCGCGAGGCGGCGACCCACGGCATTGGCCCGGGAGGTGTCAGCGATCCCCTGCTGATCATTGCTGGCGCCGGCACGGGCAAGACCAACACCCTGGCGCA